>JBBSKK010000038.1:0-12416 GCA_038256395.1 Cytophagales bacterium
AAAGGTTTTCGCGAAATGAATATGGGTAGTGACAAGATTTGACAACTCTTGAAGAGTTGTCAAATCTCAAATCTGTAAAAACGTAGGGTCGGACGATCGCATCTGCGATCCTGTGTGTTCGCCCGACTAATGCTATTAGAAACCGACTTCCTATTGCTTTGGTAAGCAACTTCCACTAAACCACAGAGACATGAATCTTCAACTTCAAGAAAAAGTAATCATCGTCACGGGTGGTGCCAAGGGCATCGGTGAGGGCATTTGTCAGGTATTAGCCGCCGAGCGAGCCATTCCGGTTATCATTGGGCGCAACCGCGAGGACAACGAGGCCACGATCCACCGTCTTGCAGCGGGTGGCGGCAAAGCATTCGCCGTAACGGCCGAACTATCCGACCCCAAGCAGTGTGCCAACGCGGTGGCCGACATCGCCGCCGAGTTTGGCCGCATCGACGGCCTGGTCAACAACGCCGGGGTCAATGACGGCGTTAACCTGGAAAAAGGCAGCTACGAAGCATTCGTGGCCTCTTTGCACAAAAACCTGGTACATTACTATTTGATGGCGCATTATGCGCTGCCTTATCTCAAAAAATCGGGTGGCGCGATCGTCAACATCGGCTCCAAAACCGCCGAAACCGGGCAGGGAGGCACCTCGGCCTACGCCGCCGCCAACGGGGGCCGCAACGCCCTCACCCGCGAGTGGGCCGTGGAATTGCTGCCGTACAGCATTCGCGTGAACGCCGTGATCGTGGCCGAGTGCTTCACGCCCATGTATGCCGACTGGATCAAAACTTTGCCAAATCCAAAAGAAAAACTGGATCAGATTACGGCCAAAATCCCGCTGGAAAACCGCATGACCACCGCCGAAGAAATCGGGAACACGGTGGCATTCCTGCTCTCGGAGCGTTCGAGCCACACGACGGGGCAGTTGATTCACGTCGATGGCGGGTACGTACATCTGGACCGGGCGTTGGTCAATTAGCCACGCAACCGCCCCACCCGCCAGTAGGTCAGCACCAAAAAGAAGGCAATTAGGCTAAGCAGATAGACGACGTTGCGCAGATCGACCAATCCGCGTCCCAGGGCCTGGTACTGCTGATCCAGGGCGGCGGCGGAGAAGAAGAGGGCCAAAGAACCCGAACCCAGCAACTGCGACAACGCGCCAAAGCCGCTGTACCAGACAAAGCCCAGAAAAACGCCGATCACGAAGGCGACGATTTGGTTGTCGTTGAGCGAGGACGCCCACAATCCCATCGCCGTGAGCACACCGCTCAACAGCAACAGCCCGATGTAAGAACCGAATACCGCCGCTGAGTCGATGTTGCCTGGCGGGTTGCCGAGTTGGTACACGCTGAAATAGTACAGCAAAGTCGGTAGCAGCATCAAAGCAACTAATAGCCAATTTGCCAGGAACTTGCCCACTACCAGCGATCCATCGCTCAGCGGCTTGGTGAGCAACAGTTCCAGCGTTCCCGTTCGGCTTTCTTCGGCCAGCGAACGCATGGTCACGGCGGGAATCAGAAACACCAGCACGAAGGGCGTGAGGTTAAAGAAGGTGCTGAGATCGGCGTAGCCGTAATTCAGGACACTGGAGTCAGGAAACACCCACACGATTAGCCCCACGGCCAGCAGAAACGCCGCCATGACGATGTAGGCAATCAGGGAGTTAAAGAAACTGCTGACTTCTTTTTGGAAGATGGGGATCAATTTAATCTATCATTCAGAATTGACTACTCGAAAACAGGCCGATTTCGGCGCATGATGGCGGAGACGATGAGGGCGATGATGAAGCCGAAGAGAATCGAGAAGAATATAGTCACCGCGAACAAGATACCTGGCGTCATCATTTTCTCCGTAAATTCCATACCTGCATCGATCTGAGCATCGCCCATGCCTCGTTGCTCTAAATCGGCGCGGGATTTGTCCAGTATCTTTTGGGTGTAGCTGGTGTCGATGAACTGACTGTAAAATATGATGAAAGCACCACCCAGAAATCCCGAAATGGCGGAAAGCAGCGTACCGATTCCCAATCCCTGACCATACGACATGAAGCCTTCATTGCTGCTCTTGAATTCGCGCATGGCATAGACCATACCCACGATCAAAATTATCAGCCCCAACGACGAAAGGGCTTGATTTTGATTTTGCTCGGCGATAATGAGTATGGTATTATACACAATGGAGGCAACGGCAGTAATCACGCCGTATTTCAAAGCTACGCGGGCGACAGAGGGTTGTTCTTGCATGAGGAGGGGAGTTTTAAAGTTTAGGGAAAAATAAAATTCGCGTTAAAAGTACAGCTTCCCGCCCAAAAATTCAATCCGTTTCTAATTTTTGGGACGAAGGGGTACAGGCTCCTGCCGACGGAAAATAAGCGAGATAATCAGGATCGGCAGCACCGCCATGACCGTTTTCTTAGCGATTTCGTCGGTGATTAGTTCACCAGGTTTGGTGTTGACGACCGCCTTCCGCATCGACTGAAACTCCGCTTCGCCGATGTTTTTGACCAGTTCGGCCTTGCCTGCCATGAGCAACTGCTGCATCTCGGCGAGGTAGTTGGTGAATAACTCAGGATCGACGAATTGGACAAAAAGAAAAATCAGCCAACCTACCACAAAGGCCCCCACGGTGTTCACGACGTAGCAAATCGTCAGTCCCTCCCAGAAGTGCATATAGCCGTGGCCGATTTTGCGGCGGTAGTACCAGCAGGCCGCCACCATCATAATCAGGAAAATGCCAAAATCCAGCACCTTGTTGTTGCCCAGCGGCATTACGTCCATAGCGTACAGCCCCAGAAAGAACAAAAAAGCCATTACGCCCGTCGTCGCCCCGAAAACTAAGGGGACTTTTAGGAGAGGCTTGTTGAAATAGTTGGTGGATGCGGGCATAGGTGGGTAAGGTTGTGTAATTGTTGAATCGTTTAATTGCTGTTTATTCGTTTGATTGTTAAAATGATACAGAGAATGTGCAAGACCGATGTCTATATACTTTTGATGAACTAGGAGTCATTTCGCTATGTAATAAAACAAAACAACAGTTCCACAACAATTACACGATTACACGGTTCAACGATTCAACAAAACTGCCGCCATTCACCACTCCGACCACTTTCCCCCGCAATTCTTGCCCTAAAAACGGCGTGTTTTTCGATTTAGAGAATGATTTATCGAAATTCCAGGTTTCGTCGGGGGCGAAGAGGGTGAGGTTGGCGGGTTGGTTTTCGGCGATACTTTCTTCGGGGAGACGAAGAATGCGACGCGGGTTGGCGGTGAGTTTTTCGATAATATCTTCTACGGCCAGGCCGCTGTGCATTTGAGCGAGAGAAAACGCCGTTTCTAGCCCCGTGATGCCGAAATTGGCGTGGTCGAACTCGACGTTTTTACTTTCTTCGGCGTGGGGGCTGTGGTCTGAGACGATGCCGTCGATCGTGCCGTCGGCCAGCCCCTCTCGCAGCGCCGCGATGTCGGCGGTACTGCGGAAAGGTGGGTTGACTTTCAGGTTGGTATCGAAGTCCATGAGGACTGAGTCGTCGTAAGCCAACTGGTGCGCGGCCACATCGCAGCTCACGGGCAAGCCCTGCGCCTTGGCTTCTCGAATGAGAATCACGGCGCGGGCCGTGGAGAGGAGTGAGACGTGCAGTTGGGGCAGTGGCTTTTGACCGAAAGTTTCGTGGTCGCTTTGTTGCTGCGGGCCAATTTTCTCCGTGGCGTAAGCCAGCAGTTTCAGGTCGCGGCTCAGCATCATTTCTTCGGCCAGGGCAGGCATTCCTTTGAGACCCAGCAAGGTACTGGTTATGCCCTCATTCATTTGACCAAATAAAGTGAGTTGCCGGTCTTCGGGGCGGTTGATGAGCAGGGCGTTCAGCGGGCGCAGGTACAGCAGGGCTTTGAGCAGGATGTCCGCATTCTGGATCGGTACTTCGCCGTCGGTGAAGGCCACGGCTCCGGCGTGGTGCAGGTCGATCATCTCCGTAAAATCTACCCCTTCGGCTTTGCGGGTAACGGCAGCAGCCACGTGAACACGCACGGGATGCTCCGGTCTAGGCTGCCGTACGTAATTGAGCGTGTCCTTAGCGTCCACGACGGGCTTTGAATTGGGCAGCAGCATAATTTCTGTGAAGCCGCCCCGCGCGGCGGCCCGGCGCACCGAGTCGAGGTCTTCCTCGTGTTCGTAGCCGGGGTCGCGCGAAGCCACGCGCATATCTACCCAGCCCGGCGACACGCACCAGCCCTGCCCTTCCCGGACTTCTGCACCGTCGGTCTCCAATCCATCACCAATGCGAACGATACGTCCTTCCTGCAACAGCAAATCCTTGACCTGCCCGTTGAGGGGCGAGGCTTTGTCCACAATTTTTACCGCGCGCAGGAGTATGTTCATCCGATTAGTTTACGAGCTTTCCCATAAAAAAAGCCCCTCTCGGAGCTTTTTGACCATAAATCGACGGGCTAGGCCCCCACGAAAGTCTTGTATTCTTCCGCCGACATCAGGCTGTCGAGTTCGCTGGCATCGGAAACTTTCATCTTGATTATCCAGCCATCGCCGTAAGGATCATTGTTCACCGCCTCGGGCGTGGTATCCAGCGCCGAGTTCACTTCCAGCACTTCGCCGGCCACGGGCAGGAAAAGGTCCGAAACCGTCTTGACCGCCTCCACGGAGCCGAAAACTTCGCTTTTTGCCAAGGATTCGCCAACCGTGGTAATATCGATATAAACGATGTCGCCCAACTCATGCTGCGCGTGGTCGGTGATGCCGACGGTAGCCGTGTCGCCTTCCAGGCGCACCCATTCGTGGTCTTCGGTGTATTTGAGTTCTTCGGGAAATTTCATTTTTTAAGTTGAAAGTTGAGAATTGAATGTTGAAAGTTGAAACGGGGCCGCCCGAGCGGTGCTTTTGATCTCGACTACAGGTGGGTTTCCAATCTCGCTAATACTTCCGCTCAACTCCTTTGAAATTATTTTTACAAAGAACTGAACGCGGGGGGGAATTTCCAAATGGATTTTTGTGGTGTAGGCCGATAGTGGATGTTTGCGATTTTTAGAAAACTATTCCTGACACTTTGGGTTATCTTGCCAAATCATTCACAAACCGCCTTTTCTCCGTGCAACGTCGTCATTTCCTTCATGCCTCGGCGCTCACGGGCGTTTCTTTACTGGCTTCCAAAAATCTTTTGGCCCAACTCTTGGCCGAAGATCCCTACAAGATGCGCGACCTGCGCGGTGGCGTGGGCGTCTTCACCGAAAAAGGCGGTACCATAGCTTACCTGATTACCAAAGAGGGCATTGCCGTGGTGGATACCCAATTCCCAGAGCAGTCGGAGCATTTGATCGTGGCGCTGCGCAAAAACAACGACCAGCCCATCCCCTACCTCATCAATACCCACCACCACGGCGACCATTCGAGCGGCAACATCGCCTTCAAGGGCATCGCCAAGAACGTGGTGGCCCACGCCAACTCGGCCCAAAACCAGCGTAACGTCGCCGAAAAGCAAAACAGCGTGGAGAAACAGCTTTTCCCCGACACGACCTACACCGATACCTGGAAGCAGAAAGTCGGTAAGGAAAGCATCAAAATGCACTACTTCGGCGCGGGTCACACCAACGGCGACAGCATCGTGCATTTCGAGAATGCGAACATTGCTCACCTGGGCGATTTGCTCTTTAACGGGCGCTACCCTTTCGTGGATTCTTCAGCCGGGGCAAGTGTAAAAAGCTGGATCAAGGTTCTCGACAAAACCCAAAAGACCTTCGACAAGAACACGCTTTTCGTCTTCGGCCACGCCTTCGATCCCGAAAAAATCACGGGCGGTCAGGAAGAAATGAAGCTATTCAAAGATTTCCTGGAAAAGACGGTAGCCTACGTCGAAAAAGAAGTCAAAGCCGGAAAATCCAAAGAAGAAATCCTGAAAATCGCCAGCATTCCGGACGTCACCTATATGCAGGGAACGGGCTTGGAGCGGAGTTTAGGGCCAGTTTACGATGAGGTAGTAGCAGGATAAATCAAGAAAACATTCTCAACTCTCATCTCTCCACTCTCAACTGAATAATCATTCCGCCAAGTTAAACTTCACCTGCACGCCGCCCGCCGTGGTGGAGCGGTAGAACGAGTTGGTCACCAGCGGGTCGTTGAAGGTGCGGTCGAAGTAGAACTGCACGTTCAGGCGGTTGTTGACCTGGTAGGCCAGCGTGGGGCGAAGCTGGAAGTTGATGTTGCCCGCCACGGGAATAATCTGCCCGTCGAATTTGCGCTGAACAGCCCGTGTGTCGCGGAAGGTCATGCTGAAATTGAAGATCAGGTCGTTTTTCAGCTTCGTCTTCGTGCCGTTGATTTTGAACGGGATTCGAACGTTGTTTTTGGTAAAACCAATGGCAATTGTCAAATCCTGGTTGAATAGCTCGGCCACCTGCGAGTTGGCCAGATTCAGGGCAATCGTCCGGTCGCGGTTGTAGTCCACCCGACCCGTAATGCGGCTTTGGGTACGGAAGTTGACGCCCACCAGCGGCGAAAATTTCTCCTGCATCGTCACAGTGCTCATTACAAATACCGGGATGTACTGCCCTAGGTAGTTGTTGCGCCCCGAAAGCGGGTAGCCCGTCACGGCCAGATTCACGTACAGCGCTTCGTAGCCCAGCGAAGAAGTAAAGTTGCCGACGCTGTAATTGGAAATGTAATTGTGCGTCAGCGTGAAGGAGCTAAACAGTTTCTTGAAGGGACCCACCTGCGACAGGCCATTGTAGTCGATGCGCCAGTTGGGCATCGGGAAGCCCAGGAAGGGCGAAATGCGGACCGTATTGGGGTCTTTGCCTGTGTAGGCGGCAAAGAAAGCCGGAATCAGCACATCCTGCGAGTTTTCGTTGTACTCGCCGTCGCTCTTGTTCTCCTCGTTCAGACGGTCTTTAAGTATCGTCCGGTAATCCCGGAACTGATCGAAGACGGGCGACTCATTGTTGCGCTGTGCTTTGGCAAAAGCCGTGCGAAACGACAGGAACGACATGCTAAATTGTCCGTTGCGCACTGGACTTTGGCTGACGTAAGAGCCACCGGGCGCGTCGGGGCGATAGAATTCCTGGTAAGCATCCTGCCGCGTAAGTCGCCCCTCGATCTGCATCCTGAAATCCTTGAACGGCTCCAAAGTCGTTCGAAAATTGAAATTCTTTTGAACCGTTTGCTGGAACGGCTGATTCTGCACCGTACTGGGCGTAATCCAGCCGTTATTGGCCGCCCGTACGTGAATATCCCGACTTTGATCGCCCAGCACAAAGGGCAAGCCGGGCGCGTTGGCGTCGGACAACCCGAAATAGCGGGGCGTGGGCAGGAAGCCGGGTAATGCGGTAGTTTCCAGCACCGTGTAGCTAAAATTGATGCCTCGCACCGTCATCAAAACGCGCGCAATGTTCTTCAGCGCCTTGTTCGGCGGCGCGGGCAAGTCCTCAATGTCGCCCGGACTGCGGGCAAAATTCTTGCGCTCCTGTGAGGGCGAATTGGCGAAGCGCAGGTATTTTAATTTATTATACAAAGCCACAAAATCCACCTGCCCCGTGATGCCGCGCTCGCGGCTGTTGCGCACGATGTTACCGAACGGAATGCCCAGCGAATCCACCAGCCCGAGCGCATTGGCTTGGAAATTATAGGCAATCGTGTGGTTGTAGTCCGCTCGCATCCAGTCAACGAGTGGTATTTTATCCAGCGGGAGGCGGTAGGTCATGCGGATGCGCTGATCGAAGTTCTTGATGCGGCCCAGATTTTTGAGGTTCTGCCACAGTGAATCCTGCTTTACCTCGGTGTTGATGTCGCCGCGCGGCTCGTCGATGATGGCGTTGGCCACGGTGTTGTACGTCAGTACTACGTTCCGCGTCAGATTCCAGTTGAGGTCATAATAGCGGTTAAACCAAAAGTACTTTTCGTAGAAAGGTTGCATTCCCGCTGTGGTCAGGTCGGAGTTGCGGAGTTGGGTTTTGGTAAAACTCCGGTCCACGTCGGCCCGTACCGACACCTGCGTGGGTAGCAGCGTGAGGTTGAAGTCCTTGATAAAATTCAAATAGCGACTCTCGGTTTCCCATTTACGGAACGGCTCGAATGCTTTTGGCTGCGAGGAGAACGTGTAGCCGATCCCGGCCCGGTACATCCGCTGGGCGTATTCCTCGATCAGGATATTGGTGCGCAACAGGTCGCTGTATGCGTAGGTGAAATTGAGGTTTTCAAAATCGTAAAAATGGCTTTTGGCCCCTTCCTTGGTCTTAATTTTTCGGACGTTGGAGAGGTTGATGCCCCGCCGCACGGTATTATCCTCCACCAATCTTCGGAAGCGATCTTTGGCTTCGGGGCCATCGAGGTTTTCCAGCGAAGTTTTTAGCTCCGTATCGGGGTCCAGCGGATTGAAGTGCGGCACGATGCGCCGCTTGTCGTAGTTGACGTACAGCGGAATACTGAAACCCCACTGCTGCGGCAACAGCTTGTCCACCTGGATATTGGACGATATACCAAACTCGCTGGTGGTGGAGCGGGCGCGTTCGCCGATGCGCTGCTGCACGCTGCCGAAGCCGAAGGTTTCAATGCGGCCCGAGGCGGTCACGGTGGCGAAATCGGCCAGCTTGGCGTTGAGCTGCGCCACGGCGGCTTCTCCAGCGGTCTGGTCGAAGCCTTCTACATGTAGTTCGTTCACCCACAGGCAAAAACTTCTGTTCTGCTCATCCGCCGACTTCGGATTGCGCATTCCGATCATCATCACGCGCACGGCGCTCAGGTCAGGATTACCCACGACGGTGATGCGGTAGGGTCGGCCCGTCAATTGGTCGATAATGTTAATGGAATACGGAATGCTCCGCGCCGCGTCGGAGCGGTTGCGCTGCGCCTTGGCGTCGATCAAGTCCGCGAAGGCCACGTTCATTTCGTTTTGCTCCGGCCACACGGCCTCCGGGGCGCTGACATTCTCGGGCGTTGCCTGTAGGTCGGCGATTTCTATTTCGTAATAATTCTGCGTCAGGTCGGTTCCCAGCCGGAAGAAAGCCGCCGTTTGCCCGCTTTGGTTGTCGTCGTTATGCATGTGGATGTACATCCGCAGCCGCTTGCGGAACTGCATATCGATATTCGCATTTTTATAGACCGCTCGTGAATCGCCGTCACGTAGGTCGGTCACGCACAGGCTCATCGACTGCTCATTGAGCTGAAAATTAGCCGTCGGCTGCGTGATGTCCCGGTCGCGCTTCCAACCCGGTGGCACGGCGTACACATATTTTTTTGTGGAGTTATTCGCCTGGCTATTTTCTTCGATACTGACGGTTCCCACCGTGAAACGGGCGTCGTAGGGTTCGGGTACTTCCTGCAAACCGGGGGCATCCAGGTCGGAGAGGTATTTGCGGTACTGTTGGCCCACCATTTGCAACTGCGCGAAGCGAAGCACCACGGGCTGCGGGAAGTCGGTGAGGTACATGCGCACGAAGCGGATGGACTTGAAGCCATTGATCTGCCCCACTTTGCGGGTGAATTCTTTGATCGGCATTCGGAACAGGTACCAGTTGGCCCCGTTAGCCACAGTTTTGTCCACGATAAAGCCTTGCCCAATCGCCAGTCGATTGGGTTTCAGGTCGATTTCGTATTCGTAATACGCTTCGTTGTCGTTGATAGTGTTGTCCACGTTCAAGTCCTCCGAATCGGGCAGGTTCGTGGAAGCAGGCGTCACGCTGGCGTTGCTGTTGTTGGCCGTGTTTTCGGGCGAGTTGCCCTCCATTCCCAGAAACTCCTTATAGCGTTCCAGAATTTGGGCCTTTTCCAAGTCCAGTTCTTCGCCAAGATAAAACCGAAAGTCGTCGCCCGATGGGTCGGCCAGGATGCGGTCGCGGGCTTGCTGCGTGAGCGTAGCGGGCAGGCGATCGATAAAGCGCTCCTTAAAATACGCCCGCTCCTGCTGACTGTCCAGTCCGTCGAGACCGACATCCTGCTTTGCCCGCGCTCCCGGCTCGTTACTGAACGCGTTAATAATAAACTGCTCCTTGGTCACGCGGCCCCAGGCGGTGCTATCCACGTTAATGCCCGGCCTGGGTTCGACGGGCAATCCGTTCTCGAAATTAAAGCGTCCATCGGGGATGACATCTTCCGAGACATCACCTAAGTTGAAGACCAATTTTCCGCCCGTTGTGTTGTTTTTATTCTCAAAACCATCACGCACCACGCCATTTTCGCCCTCAATGAAGGGATCCATGAGCCAAAACTCAATGTTCTCGATGTTAGCATTGTCGAAGTCGATGTCCGAAGTAACCGCCCGGCTGACGGCCCCGAAGTTACGGCGCGGATTTTTCAACCGCCCGTCGTTGTCCAGGTCGGGATTATAGTTATACATCCCGCGCTCACTAGGATAGTAAGCCACATCCAGGATATTCTGCGGCAGGTTGATGGGCGGCACCGACCGGCCCGGGAACAAATCCTGCGGCAGAAACAGCTTTACGTAAAAGTTCTGCTTGTCCTCTTCCGTAATGTTGGGTGGGAGCAGATTAAAACCCAACCCATTGTACTGAAACAGGTTATCCACCGAATAGAGCGATATCTTGGCCCGGCGGAAGCCGAATTCCAGCGGGTTGTCTGGTGAACCCTGCGGAAACTGCTGCGGCGTGGAACCCAGCCGCCAACGAGTGGGCTGCCGCGTGAGGTCGTAAATAGTGCGGGCGGCCTCGAAGTCGTCTACCAGCGAACGATCCTTCACCAGCGGGGCCACGCCGGGAAACAGTTTGGCGACTTCGCCCTTGAACTGAATGCTCGAAGGTTCTTTAGTTTGGATTAAGGGTAGTTTGTCCAGCCATTTGGTGAGGAAAGGCGCGTCCTTCCTGATGTTGGCGTCGAAGCCCACGATGGTGTTGTTGGTCGGCTCGTTGCCGATGGCCACGCGGGTTAGGAAACCGGCGGGGGTTTCGCGGTGGTTCATTACCGTGGCCCCGATGTTGATGTCGTTGCTCACCAGGTAGTCCAGCCGCGTACCGAACAAGGTCCTGATTTGGTTGTTAAACAAGTCGGGCCGCTCGAACTCGATGACAATCTCGCGCCCGGAATTTAGCACGCTGGGGTTGACGATGCGGACACGGCCAATCTGCGCCTCCACGATAAAATCTATCCCAGGCGACAGCGACACACCCCCGGAGGTGACCGTCACCGACTCCTCCAACACGCCATAAGGCAGTTGCACCTCGGCCCCGCCCGCCGATTGGTAGGCCCCTTTGAGATAAAACTTGTTGCGCTCGTTGATCTGCTGCGCATCGATTTGGGTAGTATTATATAGTTCGGGGAAGACGTATTTGTTCTTCAAAATATCCTCGTCCGGGTCGAAATACTTGGCTAAGTTGGAACCGAAGGGTTCCAGCACCGGGAAGAAAACCCGACCCGTGCGGGAGTCGATAGTCACGCCCTCCACGAAGTCGAAGTTACCGTCAGGTTGCAAATCGTTGACGGGATTAAGGCGGTCCAGGCCCATCACGCGCAACAGCGGCTTGTTTTGGAGGTTGCGGCCTTCCTGTAAGTTGGGATTGTCGATGCCCGTCAGGTCGTCCTTATAGATGATTCTTAATTGAAAACCCTGGCGGTCGATTTGGTTGGTACCGAGGGCGTACACGTTTTTCATCATCAAATCCCACATCGGCAACTGGGTGTTGTTGCGAATGGTGGAGGATTTGAGCAATTTGAGGGCAATCACCTCGTCGTCGCTACGGTTCTGGTAATCCTCGGTGAGTTCACCGACTTTATAGGCGCGACCGTTCAGCGTGTATTCGTAGGCCACGGCCAGCACCTCGTCGTTGCGCAGCGGCACCGTCAGCGACAGGTACCCCAGTTGGGGGTTGAAGTGGTACTCGCTCTCGCCCAGCAGTCGCTTGGCCCCCCGGAGTACCTCGAAGTCCACACTTTTCTCCAAACCCAATGTGTTGGTCAGCTCGAAAGTCGTGCGATCCACCTGGCGGAAGGCCTCGTTCTCACGCAGGGAGCGGTATAGGCCGTTGCTTTCGTTGTCGGCGGACAGTTTGGGCTGAATCGGCTGGAGGGCCGGAAGATTTTTCTTGTAGGGATTGGATTCCCCCAGATCGGCGAAGGCCGCGAGGTTACGCAGCGACTGCGTGTTGGCGGTGCGGTTGGTCACATAGACTTCCAAACGCGTAATCGTTACGCCCGAAGTAATGGCGGGCAGCGATTTGAGCGAACCTTCGTAGATGTTCCTGAAATATTGGGAGAGGAAAAAGTGGCGGTTTTCGTCGTAGAAATCGGCCCGAATCTCAAAATCCTGCGTCTGCGCCCCGCCCCGCAGCACCCGGCGTTCCTTGCGCGACCGCTGCACCGAACCCACAAAGGTGGCGTTCAGTCGTCCGAATTGCAGTTCGGCTTTGGCCCCGAACAGGTTCTGTACGCCCGGAATCAACTGGCTGTTGATGGGCCAACTGATGTTGCCCGCT
>JBBSKK010000039.1:0-12278 GCA_038256395.1 Cytophagales bacterium
CCACCTAAACAAAACCTTTGCTCCTAAAAACATATGACACTCCCCAAAATCCTATTCCCCGCCCTAGTATTCATCGGCTTTGTGTCGATGACTGCGCTGCGGCCTGCGTCAGTTCCTTTGGAAACGTCGGGACTGGAAATGCGATTGGACACGACCAAAAAGAAACTGGATCCGGCTACGGGCTTCGTCATCGACGACGGCCTCGACATGGTGCGGGCGCACTGCACGGGCTGCCATTCCAGCAAGCTCGTCACGCAGTACGGCGCTTCCCGCGATGGCTGGCTGGATAAAATCCGCTGGATGCAGCGCACCCAAAACCTCGGGGAGCTGGGCGAGGCCGAACCCGTCATTCTGGACTACCTGGCCAAGCACTACCCCCCCGCCGAAAAATTCGACCGACGCGAACCATTGAAAGACGTGGAGTGGTATCGCCTGGGCAAGGGGAGGTAAGTCCAAAATCCCGTAGATGACCGTATCTTTGCCGCACTATTCACTCTGGATTTTTAAAAATGCACCTGAGCTTACCTTTCAAACGCCTGATTCTGTCGCTGATATTGGTTACCATCGCCCTCTCCTGCAAAACCAAAGACTCCTCCGAGCAAACCGCCACCCAATCCATTCAGATGGCCCCCGCCCCGACCTTCAACGCCGATTCGGCCTATGCCTTCGTGGAGCGGCAGGTGGCTTTCGGGCCGCGCGTACCGAATACAAAGGCGCACTTGGCGGCGGGAGATTATCTGGTGAAGACTTTGGAGCAATACGGCTTCACGGTGACGGAGCAGAAGTTCACCGTCACGACCTACGACGGCCAGCGGCTCAATGCCCGCAACATCATCGGCAGCTACCAGCCGCAAGCCGCCAAGCGCATCATGCTGGCCGCGCACTGGGACTCTCGGCCCTATTCCGACCAGGACTCCACCCGCAAAACGCTGCCTGTATTGGGGGCCAACGACGGCGGTAGCGGCGTGGGCATCTTGCTGGAAATAGCGCGGACGCTGCACGAAAGCCAAAACAAACCCGATCTGGGCGTGGACATCTTTTTCTTCGATGCCGAAGACTGGGGATCCGCCGGGCCGTCCGACGAAAAATACGCGGGCTTTGCCCTGGGGTCGAGCCACTGGGCCGCCAATAAACACATTCCCGGCTATTCGGCCTATTTCGGGGTTTTGCTGGATATGGTCGGGGCCAAAGGTGCCACTTTCTTGAAGGAGGGGTATTCGACCCAATACGCCAACGAGGTCGTGCGCACCGTCTGGAATACGGCCAGCCAACTCGGCTACAGCAATTATTTCATCGACCAGCAAGGGCCTACCATTACCGACGACCACGTACCGGTCAACGATGTGGCCCGAATTCCCATGATCGACATTATCCATACACGTATGAACGACCCCAGCCGTACTTTCTTCGACGACTGGCATACTGCTGGGGACGATATGAAAAATATTGACCCAAATGCCCTGAAAGCCGTGGGGCAGACGTTGATTCAGGTGCTTTATAATGAAGGACAACAGGGAGTTTAAAGTTTATGACGGGGAAGCCCGTGCTTTTTATGAGTTTAAAGTTACTACAATTTAGAGAAGCTACCAATTTGATTGCTATCGCCATCTTTACTGGCTTGCTGGTAGGCTGCTCTTCGGGGCCGGATAAGTTGGGGCGGTTGGATTTGGTGAAGTGGCGACAGGATCGGGGGGCCTGTGCGGGCATTCGTCCGGGGCTGGTGGATGATTTCAAGGTCGAGCAGGCCAACCTGATGGGGAAGTTTGCCGATGAAGTTGGGTCGATGCTGGGTAAGCCTGATATCCACCAGCTAGGGTCACGGAACCAGAAGCTTTACGTGTATTTTTTGGAAAAAGGGCCGCAGTGCGAGGATATTACCAAACCTTCCCCAGCCCAGAAGGTGATTCTGCGGTTCAATGCGGTGGGCCTGCTGTCGGAGATTACCTACCAGAATGACCTGCCGGAATAAGCTGAGTTTGTCCTATGAAATTACCGCTGCGCACCATCATTATTGACGACGAACAACTCGCTCTCGACCGCCTGAGACGAATGCTAGGCAATTATGCGGATGTCTTCGATATCATTGCGGAAGGCCATAACGGGGCCGAAGGGCTGGATTTGATCGAAAAACACAAACCCGACCTCGTTTTCCTGGACATAGAAATGCCGCTGTTCAACGGCTTCGAGATGCTGGCCAAAGTTAGCGCGATGCCGATGGTCGTTTTCGCTACGGCCTACGACCAGTACGCAATCCGCGCCTTTGAGGAGAATTCGGTGGATTATTTGCTAAAACCCATCGAGAACGAGCGCTTGCAGAAGACAGTTGAAAAGTTGAAATCCCGGACGGAGACTAAGGCGGACAGAGCAACCGAACCCCAGGGAGTAGGGGCGTCTGAAATTGCCGAACCGGAAGAAACCAAAGAGTTTTATACCCAAAACCTGCTGCGACTTTTGGAGAAAATGCAGCCAAAGCAGGAAATACACGCCCTTTCGGTTAAGTCGGGCGAGCGCATTTTGTTGATTCCGCTTACTGATGTGTCGCACTTTGAGGCGGAGGAAAAGTACGTTTTCCTGAATACGCTCGACGGACAGCAGTACTTGCTCAACCACACCCTCACTAGTCTGGAAGAAAAACTGCCGCCTCATTTTCTGCGCGTTAGCCGCTCGGCAATTATCAATACGCACCAGATTGGCGAAATTCAGCGTTACTTCAACGGCAAGTACCTGCTCGTGATGCGCGACCGCAAGGCAACTTCTCTCCAAAGCGGCTCCACCTATGGCGATGCCATTCGCCAGTTGCTTAGTATTTAGCGACATCCGTTCCCCAGACTATTGATTTTGAAGCCGTCGGAGTTATGACTAACTTGCGCCCCGATTTGGCGGGAAGGGCGGGGGTTAATAGCTTAGTTGATAAATGCTTAGGTTGTTTTTTGGCTTTTTTGTCGAAACTGGCGAGCTGCCCGTACCACATACTTGCCACAATTTTGTTAAAAAAAGTTAATCTCAGGTCTGCGGAATGAAGGAACTCATTGACTTGAGCAATCTGCCCAAACACATCGCCGTTATCATGGATGGCAACGGGCGTTGGGCTAAAAATCAGGGCGCAGCCCGCATTTTCGGCCATAAAAGTGCCATCAAAGCGGTGCGGGAAGTGACGGAAGGCTGCGCGGAATTAGGCATCGGCTATCTGACACTTTACGCTTTTTCAACCGAAAACTGGGGTCGTCCGAAGCTGGAAGTGCAGGCCCTGATGGAGTTATTGGTGCAGACGATTCGTGACGAAATGCCGACCTTACAGGAGAATAACGTGCGCCTGAATTCGATCGGCGACCTAAATAGTTTGCCCGGACGCTGCCGCCGTCAACTGGCCGAAGCCATCGAGCAAACCCGCCAAAACGACGGCCTGAACCTGATTTTGGCCCTCGGGTACAGTGGCAAGTGGGACATCGTGCAGGCCACCCAACAGCTCGCCCGCGAAATAAAATCGGGGGCATTACAACCCGAAGACATCACGGAGGGTCTGTTGAACGAACGACTGGCCACGCAGGGCCGCCCCGACGTGGATTTGATGCTGCGCACGGGCGGCGACCACCGGATCAGCAATTTCCTGCTGTGGCAATTAGCCTACGCCGAGTTGTACATTTATGACGAGGTCTATTGGCCCGATTTCCGCAAGCCGCATCTCTACGAGGGTATTTTGTCGTATCAGAAGAGAGAGCGGAGGTTTGGGAAGACGAGTGAGCAAATCAAAAGTTAAAAGTCGAAAGTTTAAAGTTTAAATCTTTCATGTTCAGTTATTTTTTTGCCAAAAATAGGCCAGGAACACGGAATCAGTTAATGAAAAATACTATGATGAAATTTACCAGATTACCTATGTCTTTGAAAGTTTTGATACTGGTGCTGGCTTGTTCGGTTGCTGGTCAGGCGCAGCGCATTGGCGTGGGCGGTGGCGCTCCCGCCAAGCCCGCCGACGAGAAACAGGGGCCCGTGCTGGATTATACCGATCCCAAGGAATACGAAATCATGGACGTGACGGTTTCAGGGACGCAATTCCTTGACCCAAATAGCATGGTGTCCATTTCGGGTTTGCAGAAGGGCGACAAGATTCGGGTGCCGGGTCCGGCGGTTTCCTCTTCCATTAAAAGAATGATGGATTTTGGTACGCTCGACGACGTCGAGATTCTTTATACCAAAATAGAGGATGGCAAAATCTGGCTCAATATCAATATCAAGGAGCGGCCCCGTTTGTACAAGGTGACGTTTTCGGGTCTGCGGAAGGGCGAAAAGGAGACTTTGAACGATAAGGTGAAGCTGATCAAAGGCCGCGTCATCACGCCGACAGTCATCAAAAACACGCAGTTGCTGATTAAGAAGCACTTCATGGACAAAGGCTTTTACAACATCACCGTGAAAGCCCTGCAAATTCCCGACACTACGCGCGGCCAGGCGACGCTTAACTTTACGGTCGATAAGGGCAAAAAGGTCAAGATCGAGACAATCGACCTTATCGGTAATGAGGCCATCAGCGATGCGACCCTAAAAAAGAAGCTTAAAAAAACCAAAGAAAAAAAACTTTGGCATCTCTTCACGCCCTCGAAGTACATTCCTAAGCTTTACGACGAGGACAAAGACAAGCTCATTGCCTATTATCGTAAGAATGGATACCGCGACGCGACCATCGTTTACGACAGCATCAGAAGTCTGGAAGACGGCAATATCAAAATTGCCATGAAAATCGACGAGGGGCCGAAGTACTACTATCGCAATATCAGTTGGGCAGGTAACTACCTGCACAAGACCGAATTGCTCAACAAAATTCTGGGTTTGAACAAGGGTGATGTTTATAATCCCGAGGAACTGGACAAGAAAATCAACGGCATTCCCGGAGCGGACGTCAGCTCGCTCTACATGGACGATGGCTACCTGTATTTCAGCGCCCTGCCAGTGGAGACCTCCGTGGTGGGCGACTCGATCGACATCGAAATCCGGCTTCGTGAGGGCAAGCAGGCCACCATCAACCGCATTATACTGAACGGCAACACCAAGACCAGCGACCGCGTGGTGCTGCGCGAGCTGTTTACGCTGCCCGGTCAGAAATTCAGCAAGACCGAACTCATCAACACCAACCGCCAATTGGCGCAGATGGGCTACTTCGATCCCGAAAAGATCCAGATCAACCCCATTCCCAACCAATCTGATGGCACGGTGGACATCGAATACACCGTGGAAGAAAAGCCTTCCGACCAGATCGAACTATCCGGCGGCTGGGGCGGCTACATTGGCTTTGTGGGTACTTTGGGGCTGGTTTTCAACAACTTCTCCCTGCGCAACATTCCCAACCGCTCCGCCTGGCGGCCGCTTCCTTCGGGCGACGGGCAAAAGCTTTCGGTGCGCTTCCAGGCCAACGGTAAGCAATTCCAAACCTATTCGCTGTCGTTCAGCGAGCCGTGGTTGGGCGGCAAGAAACCCATCAACTTTGGCGTGTCGCTGACCCGCACCGTTTACCGGATTTCTAATTTCGGGTTTGGTGGCGGCGGGTTTGGCGGGGGCTTCGGAGGTGGTGGCTTCGGAGGTGGGGGTTTTGGAGGAGGTGGATTTGGTGGACAACAGGTTCGAGCCAACCGACAGACTTTCCTTGGCTCCTACTACAACAATGGCATCACGTTCTCGCTGGGCCGTCGCTTGAAGGTACCCGACCGATTCCTGGTTCTGACTCATTCTCTGTCGTTGCAGCAGTACCGTCTCGATAGTCTGGACTTTTTCCGTATCGGTTATAGCAACGGCAAGTCATACAATGTGACTTTCAATACCACGCTATCGCGCAATACGTTGAGCGACAACCAATACCCGCGCTCGGGCTCTGCGCTCTCGCTGGCGGCAACCTTTACGCCTCCTTACTCGGCCTTCCGGAAAACGGATTTTAGCGATGCGAAGGATAGGTTCAAACTGGTCGAGTACCACAAGTGGATGTTCGACGCCAGTTGGTACGCCACCATCACGGGCAAACTCGTGGTGAGTGCCCGCGCCCACCTGGGCTTCCTGGGCAGTTACGGCGACAGGGTGGGCCTGAGTCCGTTTGGCCGCTTCATCGTGGGGGGCTCGGGTCTGGCTGGGCAAGGTTCCTTTGCTCTGGCCGATCAGGACATCATCGGCTTGCGCGGCTATGGCGATCGCAAGGTGGGGCCACTCGACCCCAGCGGCCAGCTACTGGGCGGCGGGGGCGTGGTGTATAATAAGTTCGTGACGGAGCTGCGCTACCCGGTTTCGCTCAACCCACAGGCGACCATATTCTTGCTTACTTTCCTGGAAGGTGGCAACAACTGGGGTAGCTACCGCGACTTCAACCCCTTCGACATCAAGCGTTCCGCTGGTGGCGGCGCCAGGATTTTTATGCCCGCCTTTGGTCTGCTGGGCATCGACTGGGGCTACGGCTTCGACAAAATCCAGGGTTCCAACGTGCGCAGCGGCGGGCAGTTTCACTTCACCATCGGGCAGCAGATCCGGTAATAAAGGAAGGGTCGTTTCGTTATAAAGTGCAAAAAAACAGCGCCTTTGCATGAAGAAGATCGTATTTTTATTACTTTTGTCGTCCGTTTCGTCGCTGGGGGTTCAGGCTCAGAAGTTTGGCTACGTCGATATGGAGTACATCACCAGCAAAATGCCTGAGTACCAGAAAGCCCAAAGCGAGATGAACCAATTCTCGGAGCGCTGGGCGAAGGAAATTCAGGAAAAGGGCGCGGAGATCGACCGTTTGCAACGCGCCTACATGGCCGAAGAAGTACTTTTAACGGACGAGCTTAAACGCAAGCGGCAAAATGAAATCAGAGAGAAAGAACTGGAAGCCCGCGAGTACAACAACAAGGTCTTCGGTGTAGACGGCATGATGTTTCAAAAGAAAAAAGAATTGCTGAAACCCGTCATGGAACGCGTCCAAAGATCGGTCGAAAAGGTTTGTTCGCAACGTCGGCTCGATTTTCTTTTTGATAAGTCCAGCGATTTTGTGATGGTTTATACCAACCCCAAGCACGATTACACGGACTACGTCATGGAAGACCTGGGCATCGATACCAAACCCGTAGCCGCGTCGGGTACCGCGCCAGCTTCTACCAATAACAACCAAACCAGTACAACCAAAAAACCTAAATAAACACGAACAACCAATGAAAAAACAGTTGATTACTCTGATGATGCTTTTTGCCGTGGCCTGCACGCCCCTCTTTGCGCAGACTACCGCTTCAGCACCTCGCACCAAGATAGGCTATACCAACGTCGATTTTATTCTGGGTCAACTCCCCGAAGCCAAGAAAATCGAGAATGAACTTTCCATTACAAAAGCACAACTCGATAAAGCTCTGCAAGACAAGTACAAAGAGTTTCAGGAAAAACTAGATAACTACAACAAGAACGCTTCCGGCATGGCCGATGTCATTCGCGCCGACAAGGAGAAGGAATTGCAAACGCTGCAAACCTCCATTCAGGATTTGCAGCGCAACTCCGAGACTTCGTTGCAGACCAAGTACCAGCAACTGATCGAGCCGGTATTGCTCAAAATTAACAACGCCATTAAGGCGGTAGGTGAGGCTAATAACTACCTGTACATCCTCAACTCGGATGCAGGGCAGAATACCACGCCTATTCTGCTGTACGTAGGTTCAGAGGAGAACAACGTTTCCGATCTGGTCTTCAAGCAATTGGGAGTCGATCCCGCCAAAGTGGCACCCGAAACGCCTGCCGCTCCCTCCACCGCCCCCAAAGCCGGTACGACACCGCCTAAGAAATAGCGCATTCCCCACAAGCGTGGGGATGGACCGAAATAAGGGAAACCTTTTTTTGGTAAAAAGGCGAAAGCGAAGCATCGGATGCTTCGCTTTTTTTATGGCTAAAACTTCAAAAAGCTGCATTCCATACGGGAATCACTATTTTTGCGTTTAGAATAAAGATTTTTTCCTAAATATTGGACACCAAGATATAGTTTTTGTCGAGGTATCTGTCCAATAATTATATTGCTCAATGAAAACACAACCTATTGAAAATCAGCGAAAATTTGACGCTGACTTCTCCCCTCCTCGTTCTACAGGCTTCCTTGTTTCAAGCTTTTTATTAATTACCCTTCTTGGAATAATTACAAAACCTTCCTTTGCCCAAGACGTCAGCAGTGAGGCTCCTCCCTTTCAAATCATTCTGCCCACCGAACCAAGCTGGAACATTCTGGAAGAGGGCAAAGAAATTTCTTTCAAGTTGAAAGCGCAGGGCGGCAAGTCCGACACGGTCTTTTTCTCCATCGCCGAGGGTCGGCAAAAGGAAATGATTTTCGATTCGCTGGGACGCTTCGTCTGGACGCCTTCTTATGATATGGCCGACCGCATCAACACGCTGCGTTCACTGCCCGTGGTGTTCGAGGCCACCAACACCGCCGGGGAGAGCGTAACGAAGCAGGTGACCTTTAAAATTGTCCACGTCAACCGTCCGCCGGAAGTGGATGAACTGCGGCCCTTCTATGTACGGTATAATACCCAAAATACCTACCAAATCGACACGAAGGCCGTTCGCGACCCCGACAGCGACCCGGTGGTGATTGTGCCCGTGGCGGAGCAGATGCCCGAGGGGATGAAGATTTCGGCCAACGGAGAAGTGACCTGGACGCCTTCGACGACGCAATTCAATTTTCTGCGCCAGGGAGCACGTTACATTGAGTTTTACGTGGAAGACCAGCCCGCCAAGGCCCGCATTAAGGGACGTATCAAGCTGGAAGCCACGCAGATGGATCTGCCACCCGAAATTACGGTGGTACCCAATGTGAACCGCGTGAAAAGCAAAGAGAATACCGCCATCAACATCAAGTTTTTCCTCTCCGACCCGAACGGCGACGACGATATCGCAATGTTTTCTTTCATTACTGACAACCGCGATGTTCCGCAAAACACGACGGTCATTAAGAACACCCCAACGCAGTACGAGTTTATCTGGGCGCCAGGCTACGATTTTGTGAAAGATCCCTATGATTCGCTGGCTTTCGATGTCACGTTCTATGTGTTGGATAAAGCCCAGAACCGCGCTGAGCGTAAAATTCACTTTACGATCTTAAATACTGTCAACGAAGAAGAGCGCGACGCCTACAACTACGCACTCTACCGCAGCGGCCTGGTGAATGCCTGGGGCTTGCTGGAACAAATGAAGGAAAAGGAGGAAGAACTGAAAAAAGGCTACCGTCGCGCCAAGAAAGGCAAGAAAAACCGCTCGGTGCTGAATGCTTCCCTCGGTGCCTCCACGGGCCTGGCCCCGGTAATCGCGGGCCCTAAGAAGCCCGGTCTGAAAACCGGCATCACCACTATCGGCGGCACCACCGTAATGACCATCGGCACGCTGGAAGCCACCGAAGTAATCGGCCGTTCGACCAAGGACTTGCTGGACCGCTTCAACTACGTGATGGAGAAAAAGAGTGAATTGCAAAACAAGGGCGATATTTTCGCCCGCGAGTACTCACTCAAATCGGCCCGGCGGACGAACGATTTTATAAGGAAACTGGACGAATTCCGCGCCCTAATGAATTTGAGAGGGTTAGTCGCCCTGGAACTTGATGCCAACTGGGAGAATAAGAAGGAGGCAACCGATAAAGCCTTGAAGCGGGCTTTCAAGGACTTTTCGCCGCTGGAGACCACTCAATAAACTAAGCCTCCAGCCGCCCGTCATCCTTCTCAGAAGCAGGAAGCTTAGTTTCACTATCGGGTAAAATGGCGTCTTCTTTGATTTCTGGGTCTGCTGCTAAATAAGTGATGCTGCTGTCGGGCAATTCAGCAGGTTTGACGTAATCGTCGTAGTTAGCCTCTTCCTTATTTACCTGTTCGCCTTCCGCCACCAGTTCCTCCTTTTCTTCCACCTCATACTCATGACTGTGTTTGAAAAAGGAGCTTTGAAAGATTAAAATCGTACAGACGCCCACGAAAATGCAGGCATCGGCGAAGTTGAAAATGGGCGTGGAGTAGTACTGCCCGCCCCAGATGGGTACCCAGTCGGGTACGAAACCTTCCCAGAAATCGACGAAAACCATGTCGATTACCTGCCCGTGAAACCAGGGCGTGGCCGAACCGTAGGGAGCATTGCCCAACAACACACCGTAAAAAGTGCTGTCGATAACGTTGCCCACGGCTCCGGCCAAAATCATCGCCAGGGCCCACAGCAAACCAGAGGCCGCGCCGCGCTTCGCCAGGTTGATGAGGTACCAGGCAATCGCCCCCATCGCCACCAGCCGGAAAAGCGTCAGGAACAACTTACCGTATTCATGACCCAATTCCATACCGAAGGCCATGCCGGGATTCAGGACGTAATGGAGTTTAAACCAATCGCCGACCAGCGCGATTTGCCCCGAAAATCCAGGTTCCATGTATTTATAAACCAGCATCTTGGAGCTCTGATCGATGACAATCAGCAGCAGGCTGAGGAGAAGGTATTTTGTTGGATTTTTGGGTTGAATCATTATCGAAAGATTTGCGGAAAACGCGGCTGCTGTATGATTTACAAGCCATTCAGCAGCGGTTGCGGGCTGCCATTGAAAAGGCAAAAATAGGGCTTTTTTCGAGCCTTACACCGCGCCCAGGTTGCGGCGTTTCATTTCGCGCTTCACCAGCAGGAATTCCCGGCTGCTTTGTCCGGCGATGGATTTGTTTTCTTCCGCGCGGCGGAACAGGTAAGGCATCACCGAGTCGATGGGGCCGTAAGGAACGTACTTGGCGACATTGTAGCCCAGGTTTGCCAGGTTGTAGGACAAATTATCGCTCATGCCCAGCAATTGCGCAAACCACACGCGGGAATCGCCGGGTTTCAAACCTATTTTCTGCATCTTCTCGGCGCAGTGCAGGCAACTGGATTCATTGTGGGTGCCAAGGCAAAGCTCGACGGAGTCGATGTGTTCCAGGGAAAAATCGACGGCGGCATCGTAATCGCGGTCTGTGTCGGCCTTGGTTTCCTGAATCGGGATGCGGTAGTTGTTTTCCCGCGCCCGAATTCGCTCTTTTTGCATATAGGCCCCGCGCACCAGCTTTGCGCCCAGGAGGTAGCTATTTTTCCGCGCTTTCAAATACGCACTCTTGTAGGCTTCCAGCACGTCGTGTCGATACAGCTGATAGGTATTGAACACAATGGCCTGACGACTGTTGTACCGCGCCATCATAGTATAGGCCAAATCGTCGATCACTTCCTGGATCCAACTTTCCTCGCCGTCGAAGAATATTCGCACCGAGCGTAGGTGCGCCTGACTGCACAGTCGCTCGACCCGATCCACTACCCGCGCGTAAGCCTGGGTTTCGGCTGGGGATAAATCAGCTTTCCTTTGCACTTTTTCAAGAAGATCATTGGGTGCAACACCCGACACCTTAAACACTGTAAACGGAATGTCTATTGAGGTAGCCGCGCGGTCGATGGTACGGAGGAGTTCGGCGGTGGTTCCCTCGAAAGCGGCCTCTTCGTCCTCTCCCTCGATGGAGTAATCGAGGATGGTGCCGATGCCCGATTCACTCAGTTGGCGGATGGTGCTTTCGCATTCCCGAATCGTTTCGCCACCGCAAAATTGCTCGTAAATGGTGTCACGAATGAGTTTTTTTATGGGTAAATGCAGCCTTAGCGCAAGTTTTATAAAAAAAGTCCCTAAATTTACAAGTCCGGCCCGGTTCATCATCGCAAAAAGCCAATAGGTCTTGCGCAGTTGGTGATTAGACTTGGCAGCGAAGGCCACGGAGGTATCTTCAAATACAGCGGGTGAAATTGCTGGTTGGGTTATGGGGGGCATTCTTAGTGGTTCGGTGGGTTAAAAGCGCATTAATCGCTATTATAAACGAAAAAGAGCGGGTTTTCTTTTTAAGAAAAAATGACAAAAACGGCAGAGCAGCCAGTATGATTTTTTTTAGAACCATACGAATAATTGACTTCCCAGCAGTTGTTTGGCCAACAAAGGTACGCAAAGCCCCGCAATAGCCTATTTTATAAAGATTTTTATCAATATAGTTTTTTATTTTTCATAAGGTTAAGTATTTGAATATGAATGCCTCATTAGACATCCTTCCTCTAAATAGCTGGATCAATACCGACGGAAAACCTCTGGTGATTGCCGGGCCGTGCAGCGCCGAGACCGAAGAGCAAATGGTGGAGTCCGCCATTCAGATTAAGAACGAAGGTTACGCGCACGTCATCCGCGCGGGCGTCTGGAAGCCGCGTACCCGTCCCGGCTCTTTCGAGGGCATGGGCGAAGCCGCTTTGCCCTGGTTGCAGACGGTAAAAAAGGAAAC
>JBBSKK010000040.1:0-12231 GCA_038256395.1 Cytophagales bacterium
ATTGAGGTATTTAAATCAATGTCTGCGATTTACCAGAAATGCAATAAAACAAACCTAAAAGACAAAGTACCCTCATTTCAAACGAATGGGTCGATTACTGCCCTTTCAAAAGATTGACGAACCGTTGCGTATCTATTTTGTTATAAAATAATGTAAACAACTTCTGTCTAACTATTTATCTTTTTTTAATGAAAAAAGCACTTTTCTTTGTACACTGTGTACTTTTTTCACTTTATTTATTTCCTGCAAAAACAAAGAAGTAACCCGCTCAGACAATTATTCGTTTGGAAGTACTCCCATCTGGAGCGAAGAGTTTGACTACACCGGCAAACCCAATCCTGAGAAATGGAGCTATGACCTGGGAGACCACGGCTGGGGAAACTGTGAGCAGCAAAACTACACCGATCGGCTGGAAAATGCCTGGGTGGAAAACGGAATGCTGGTGATTCAAGCCCGCAAGGAGGCTTCCGGCAACCGCTCCTATAGCTCAGCCCGACTGGTAAACAAAGGAAAGGGGGAGTTCAAATACGGTAAGTTTGAAATACGGGCCAAGCTACCCAGCGGACGGGGTACCTGGCCCGCCATTTGGCTGCTTGCCAGTCAGAAGACCTACGGAGATCAGTTCTGGCCCAACAATGGAGGTATTGACCTGATGTCACACGTAGGTTCTGATCAGAACCGAGTCTACAGCAATGTCCACGCTAAGACCTTTTATACGA
Organism: Cytophagales bacterium; assembly: GCA_038256395.1. Taxonomy (GTDB): domain Bacteria; phylum Bacteroidota; class Bacteroidia; order Cytophagales; family Spirosomataceae; genus Persicitalea. The sequence continues at coordinate 720 of JBBSKK010000040.1, forward strand.
AAGGCAACAGCATGCTGATCGAGGGTGTTTCCTCAAACTACCATATATACACCTGTGAATGGACCCCGGAGCAGATAACATTGAAGATAGATGGCAAAATGAATTTTACCTACAAAAAGGAAGAATCCTACGGCTGGCAGGAATGGCCCTTCGACCAGCCCTTTCACCTGATTCTGAATATAGCCGTGGGAGGCACCGGGGGCGGACAAAAGGGCGTGGATGACAGTATATTTCCCCAAAAGATGGAGGTGGATTACGTACGGGTATATGAGTTGGTAGAGAAAATGCAGCTTTGAAAATCCGTACTGCGGAAGTTTCTTTCCTTACATCCACAGAATTTTGTGACCTGATCAGTTCCGCGGTATCGGTACTTAAGCGCTTTGGGTTTTTCAATAACCCGATTGGCAATGATTTGATAGCCTTTATCATTCAGCAATAGTCCGCAACGAATTTTTACTCAATAATATTTAAGTAGCCGATACAACGCCTTTGTGAACGATCACTCCGCGAAGGACCTATCATAACTCATACTTATTCTCATATCTCTTATTTGGTATAATGTTGTTTATCAGATTGTCACGACTAAAAAAGTGTATTTGAATTGACCAAAAAGGAACTGAATGAAACAAAAAAAAAACTGAGCAATACACCATTTTCAGATCGAAAGAGGAAGAAATACAGCACATCTACGGGCAAATCGACGCCCTGATTTCGCGGGGCTACCAGTACTCGGATATCTGCTTGGCCAGTCGCACCAAAGATGGGGTCAAAGACATGAAGCGTTTTCTCCACAAGCTAAAAATACCTTACTTCGAGTCGACGGGCAATCACAAAAAAGGCGATCGGCTGGGTGTCAGGGTACTTACTTTCCACGGCATGAAGGGCCTGGAATTCAAGCAAATATTCCTGACCGATGTCAATGCCCGCACCATTCCAATACTCCCCGCCAACTTCAACGCTTGGGACGTGGCGGAACAGGGCGCTTACCTACAGTCGGAAAGGGCGCTGCTGTACGTGGCCTTCAAGCGGGCTACCGAATCGGTGCAGGTGACCGGGATTGGGCAGAAGAGCGAGATGATTGATTGTTGAGGCGTGATCATTAAATGAGTAGGGGAATGAACAGCTTTTTTAAGGCAAGCCCCAAACAAAAAAGCCCCAAATCTTGCGATTTGAGGCTGAAAGCTCCCGAAGTTGGGCTCGAACCAACGACCCTCTGATTAACAGTCAGATGCTCTAACCAGCTGAGCTATTCAGGAATTGTGGGTGCAAATGTAAGTCCTTCTTCAAAACCACGCAAGTATATCAAATAATTTTTTCTCAGGATTGCACTTTTTCCAACAATAACTCCTTGACTTTCCGCGCGTCGCCTTTCGTAAAATTTTTCTTGATGATTTCGGCCCGCATCCGGGGGATGACGCGGATGGTGGAAAAAAAGACGCCGGAGTCGATCTCCACGCCGGAGATATCGTTGTAGAAAACAAAATTATCGGTGCTGTTGAGGGCCTTGCGGACTTTAAAGGTCACGCCCTTTTCGCCGAAGGTGATTTCGTCGGGAAACATGGGGTTCATCAGGCCGCTGGCTCGGAATTTCTCGTTCATGGGGTAGGGGGAGTCGCTAGTTTTTGGTGGACAAAGGTACGTAAACGACCTTCTTGGTTTCAAAAAAATTTTCCTCGAAATGATCGGCGAGGTCAAAGATGCGCACGCGCCGCTCATATTCCTGGATTTCATCGGTCAGGTCGCCACCTTTCAGGCAGAGGACGCCGTTTTTGAGTTCATGGAAAGAATTGGGACTAATTCCGTGCCGCACCCATTCCACGAAGGGGGCCAGCCGCGTGACGGCCCGGCTCAGCACGAATTCGTAGTTGGCGCGTTCGACGTACTCGGCGCGGGCTTTCTCGGCCATGACGTTGGGGAGTTGCAGGGCATCGCTGACTTCCTGCACCACCTTTATTTTCTTGCCGATGCTGTCGATCAGGTGAAAATGCGCCTGCGGAAACAGAATCGCCAACGGAATGCCGGGAAAGCCGCCGCCTGTCCCGACGTCGAGAATCGTGGTGCCGGGCCGAAACTGAATCACCTTCGCGATGCCCAGCGAATGCAGCACGTGCCGCTCATACAGCGCGTCGATGTCCTTGCGCGAAATGACATTAATCTGCGCGTTCCAGAACCGATAGAGTTCCTCTAACTGCGCGAATTGCTCCCGCTGCCGCTCGGTCAGGTCAGGGAAGTACTTTAATAGTATTTCCATAGTTTTTGGGCTTTCTGCAGTCGGCTTAATTCTGCTTTTTGGTAAAAACTCTCTTTCTAATTGGCAATTTTTCTCTCGATTGATTTGCCCCTTTGCCCCTCCCTTTAACGCCAAACAACCCTCTTCTTCCTCCTCGACAACACCAGTCCGCTCATACCTATATAATAAATGAAGAGGGCAAAGTCCATGGGGACGAAGCTGAACCAAGACAGCGTTCGGTCCAAGCGCTTGTTGATGGTTTGTAAAACGATAGTCTGCACCAGCCAGCGAAATACAAAAGCTCCACCAAGGATTCCTAATAATAAAAAATCTTGCTGGAATAATCCCCACGCCAGAACCAGCAATCCCATCACCCAAACGCCGACGTGCGAGGCCGATAGGAGGCCCAGCCGAATTTTGTTAGCGAGGCGGTAGTGCTTTCCCACCGACAAATGCCGTTTCTTCTGCGTTAGCCAGCTTTTCCAGCTCGTTTTGGGAAAAGAATAGACGAAAGAATCTGGGTCGAGATTGATGGCCGTGTTATTGCTCGTGGCCGCCTGATTCATGAACAGGTCGTCGTCGCCGCCCACGATGTGCTTGTGCTGGTAAAAGCCCTTATGCTGAAAAAATAGCGCGGTGCGGTACAGCAGGTTGCGACCTACGCCCATGTAAGGGCGTTTCGATAAAGCCAGCGACAGATATTGAACAGCGCTGTAGAAGGTTTCGCAGCGGATGAACCAATTGAGTAAGCCTGCTTCCTTATAATAAGGAGAAAATCCGAGAACAATTTCTTGGCCCTCGCCAAGCTGTCTTGCCATACTGGCAATCCAGGCGGGGCCGGCGGGGCGGCAGTCGGCGTCGGTCATCAGCGCCACGGGGTGGCGGGCGTGCTTCATGCCCACGGTCAAGGCGTATTTCTTGGGGGTGATGTGCGGGTACTCGGCGTCGATCCTGACGGAGCGCACGTGCGGCCATTGCGCGGCATTCTCTTTCAAAAAATCTTCGGTGCCATCCTGGGAGCGGTCGTCGAGGACGAGTACTTCAAACTCCGGGTATTCCTGCGCGTTGAGCAGCGGTAGCAGTTCGTGCAGGTTTTCCAATTCGTTCCAGGCGCACACCAGCACGGTGACTCCGGGAGAAGCGTCGCCAGGCGACGTTCCGCCCGTCGAAGGTTCATTATTTAGAGCAGGTTCCTGCCGATAGCTGGACAGCCGAAAAAAAACGAACAGGTAATAGAAAAGCTGGATGGTAATGAAGATGCCGAAGAGGGCAAGTAAAATTTCGGTCACGCGGCCACAGACATTAGTAGAGGGATTTTGGGCAAATATACGTTCATTGCCAGCAATGTTTGCCGACATAGCCGTATTTTTGCCGCCCGCACAGCCGGATAACTATGAAATTTACACTCGAAACCCAGGATACCCACACCAAAGCCCGCACGGGCTTGATTGAAACCGCCCACGGCACTATCCAGACGCCCATCTTCATGCCCGTCGGCACGGCAGGAACGGTGAAGGCCGTTCACCAGCGCGAACTGCGGGATGATGTAAAGGCCCAGATCATTCTGGGGAATACTTACCACCTTTTTCTCCGGCCCGGCCTGGACATTATCCGGCAGGCGGGTGGCTTGCACCGCTTCAATGGCTGGGAAGAACCGATTCTGACCGATAGTGGCGGCTACCAGGTTTATTCGTTAGCGGGCACGGGGCGGAAGATCAAGGAGCAAGGTGTGGAGTTTCGTTCCCATATCGACGGTTCCCTCCACACTTTCACGCCCGAGGGCGTAATGGACATTCAGCGGCAAATCGGGGCGGATATTATCATGGCCTTCGATGAATGCACGCCCTATCCCTGCGAATACGATTACGCCCGAAAATCAATGGAGATGACCCACCGCTGGCTGCACCGCTGCTGCGAGCGCTTCGATGCCACCGAAGGGCTATATGGCTACTCGCAGACGCTCTTCCCCATCGTGCAAGGAAGTGTGTATAAAGACCTTAGAATAAAATCGGCCGAAACAATCGCCGCCGCCGGACGTGACGGAAATGCCATCGGCGGCCTGTCGGTGGGCGAACCCGCCGAAATTATGTACGAACTGGCGGAGGTGGTCTGCGACATTTTGCCCCGCGACAAGCCCCGCTACCTGATGGGTGTCGGTACGCCCGCCGACATTCTGGAAGGCATCGCCGTGGGTGTGGATATGTTCGATTGTGTAATGCCCACCCGCAATGCACGCAATGGTATGCTTTTTACAACCGAAGGCATCATTAACATTCGTAACCTGAAATGGCAGGACGATTTTAGCCCCATCGATAAAAATTTGGGCGGATATGCCAGCAGTTTCTATACGAAGGCTTACCTTCGCCATCTCATCCGGTCGAACGAGATGCTGGGGGCGCAAGTTGCCAGTGTTCATAACCTGACCTTCTATTTATGGCTGGTAGGGGAGGCACGCCGCAAGATCGAGAGGGGAAAGTTTGGCACCTGGAAGAATGAGACGATAAAAAAAGTGATGCGAAGGCTTTAAAATCTGCTAATTATTCTTTTTTTTGGAAAAAATTTAGAATTTAGCCGCGTGTGCTTTAATTTTAGAGGGGGAGGGCAGTTGGTTAACTCATTTAGTTACCATACTTTTGTTGCCAACTGGAAGGAGACAAGCGAAAGAATAAAAACGAAAGAAAAATCCAAGTTCATCAAATCACGCAATTTTCTATTAGTATGAAAAAAGTATCCCTGTTAATCGGTTCGCTCATTTTGGGATCCATGCTGGCCTTGCCGCTGAGCGCCCAGTATGTGCAGCAGACGCAGCCCAACTCGCCAGATTACAACCCCAAGGCGACCTACGAAGGGCCCTACAAGTTGAACACCTGGTCGATCGGTGTTCACGTGGCTCCTACACTTTTCTTCGGGGATTTGCGGGAATACGACTTTTTCCCCGTGACGGGCAACACCAGCGACACCCACAGCGAGTGGGGTACCTTCGAGGGTGGGCTTACTGTCGGCAAGCAACTTTCCTATTTGTTTGGCCTGCGCGGCGATGTTTCCGTGGGCAACCTGACGGGTATGAAGCGGCGCAATTACTTCCGTTACTTCAAAACCAACTACGCGGATGCCAGCATCTCGGGTACGGTCAACCTGAAAGGTCTGCTGCTCGGCCCCACCAAGATGAAGCATTGGAAGATCGACGCCTACGCCGGATTCGGAATGATGTGGTACAATGCCACTGCCTACGACCTGACGGGCGGCGTCGAACTTCGCAACACAGGCTCCACCAACGACTGGATCATTCCTGTTGGTCTAGCGGTCAACTATGAACTGACGAAGCGACTGGATCTAGGCCTCGATTTTCGCCTGAACAATGTGAACTCCGACTTTGTGGATGCCACCTACGGGGGCGACTACTCCCGGAATCCCGGCGACGGTTTTCGCTTCGATCAGCTTCCCACCGCTCACAAAGGCAACTCCGCCCTGGACAAGTACGGCTACGGTGCCATAGCACTTACCTTTAAGCTCGGCAAGAATCCGCTGCGCGTGAGCAAAGTGGATGGCAAGTATGTTTACGATCCCGATCAGGGCGGCTTCTATCACCTGCGTTACACCGACCCCCGGTTGCTGGTCAAGCCCCCGAAAATCCTGACGATGGAAGAAATGGACTCCGTGGCCAAAGCCAACCGTCCTAAAGACATCGACCCAAGATTGCTGCTTGATACTGACGGTGACGGCGTGTCCGACTTCTTCGATAAAGAGCCTAACTCACCCGCTGGCAGCGTGGTGGACGGTAGCGGTCGCGTGATCGACTTCGACCAGTACGTGAAGAACGCCTTGGCCAACGGGGCCGCCTGTAACGAAATATTCGCCAACGTGATGTTCGAAACGGACAAAAGCGAAATTAAGCCCGAATATCGTGAAATGCTCAACAACGTGGCCACGCTGTTGAACCGCTCCGGCTGCCGCCTGCAACTGGCTGGCCACGCCGACCGCCGCGCTTCTGACCGCTATAACATGGCCCTGTCGCGCCGCCGCGTGGATGCGGTTCGTGACTACCTGGTCAACGAGGGAGGCTTGAAAAACCAAAGCCAGGTGATTGTGGACTACTTTGGTTCCTTTAAGCCCATTGCCGACGGTGCTTATCCTGAGGGCTTGATGAAGAACCGTCGCGTGGAACTTCGCCTGATGCCTTAATAGCACAGATACATACTTCAAAAGTAGAAAGGCTCTCTCCGGGGAGCCTTTTTTCGTAGTGAATCGTTAGCTTTGTGGCCTGTCGAATCCAATATATATCCATCGATGAAGAAGTATGATTATCTAATTGTGGGCGCCGGGCCATGGGGCAGCGTGTTTGCCCATGAAGCCACCAAGCGCGGCAAAAAGTGCCTGGTAATCGACCGCCGCTCCCACACGGGAGGCAATACCTATTGCGAAGAAGTAGAAGGAATCAACGTCCACGCCTACGGAGCGCACATTTTCCACACCAACGACAAGGCCATCTGGGACTACGTGAATTCCTTCGTAGAATTCAACCGCTACACCAATTCTCCGGTGGCTAACTACAAGGGCGAACTCTACAATCTGCCCTTTAACATGAACACGTTCTACCAGTTGTGGGGCGTGACTAGGCCGGAAGAGGCCAAAGCAAAAATCGCCGGGCAGGTGGCTGAAGCGGGCATCACTGATCCGCAGAATCTGGAAGAGCAGGCTATTTCGCTGGTAGGTACATATATGTACCAAAAACTTATAAAGGCTTACACCGAGAAGCTGTGGGGCCGCAAGGCCACCGAACTGCCCGCCTTCATCATCAAGCGACTGCCCGTGCGGTTTACTTTTGACAATAATTATTTCAACGACCGCTACCAGGGAATCCCCATCGGCGGCTACAACAAGTTGACCGAAGGCTTGCTGGCGGGTGTGGAGGTGCGGTTGGGCGTGGATTTTACCCAAAAACGCGGCGAACTGGCGCAGTTGGCCGACACCATAGTTTATACGGGCAAGATCGACGAATATTTCGACTTCCGCTTTGGGGCGTTGGAGTACCGCAGCCTGCGCTTCGACCACGAAACGCTGGACACCGACAACTTCCAGGGCAACGCCGTGGTCAACTACACCGACGCCGAAACGCCCTTCACGCGCATCATCGAACACAAGCATTTCGAGTTCGGCACCCAGCCCCAAACCGTCGTCACCCGCGAGTATCCGCAGGAGTGGAGCGAGGGGGCCGAGCCGTACTATCCCATCAACGACGCTAAAAACGACGCACTGTACCGCCAGTACAAAACGCTGGCCGAAGCGGAAGAAAAAGTCATTTTTGGGGGGCGACTGGCCGAATACCGCTACTACGATATGCACCAGGTGATCGGTTCGGCGTTGAAGAAAGTGCGGGATCATTTTGGGGATCAATAGAATTTGGATGAAAAGAAGCCTCGCCATTTGGCCGATTATCGTATGCGGACTACTGTTTGCTTCTTGCCGAAGCCAGCGGCCCGCCCCCGTGCTGAACACCGAAGCCTTGAGTCCAGTCACTTCGGTGGTCGATAAGGGCGTGTATCGGATCAAGGCAGGTGACCAGCTTCTGATTCGCAACCTCAACTGGTCGTCGGAGCTGTTTCCTGATCCCAATCAGACCACAGGGGGCAGCGCAGGGGAAGGCTACGACGCCGTAGTGCGGACAGATGGCAGCATCAGCCTTCCCGAGGTCGGGCTGCTGCCGGTAGCGGGGCTTACCCGCCAATCGGTGGCCGATACGCTGTCGACCCTCTACCGCGATTTGCGTAATCCGTTGTTTGAGGTGTCGATTACCAACTTGCGTGTGCAAGTGCTGGGATCGGTCAATACGCAGGGGATCGTCGTGCTGGACAAAGATTTTTTGACTTTGGGGGAGATTTTGGCCCGCTCGGGTGGCATCAAATACACCGAAGCCAGCAACGTCATTCAGGTCATCCGTAGCGAGGGAACCCAGCAGCAGGTCATCGAGTACGATTTTCAGGACTTGGGTAATCCCCTGATCATGAATCAGAACATATACGATAACGATATCGTGTACGTTCCGCCTTCGCGTGGCTCCATTCGCAGCGTCAAGTACCAGCGGGCGCTGGTGCTGGCCCAGCCCGTCATTACGGCGCTCAACCTGACGCTGATTATCATCAATTTCATCCGACTCCGCCCATGATCCTGCCTTTTAGTTCCAAAATGGCTGACGTTGAAAAAGGCGGGCCTTACCTGGAAAAAATAGGGGCCGACCTGCACCTACACGTGTTGCCGGGAATCGACGACGGCTCGCCTTCGGTGGAGGAAAGCCTGCAAATCCTGACTGCCCACTATGCCGCCGGCATTCGCCGGATTATCGCCACGCCGCACATTCGGGCCGATATGTTCCCCAACGATCAGCGTACTATTCATGCCGCCTGGCAACTTTTAACCGAAGCCGCCACCGAACGCTGGCCCGATCTGACGCTCACCTATGCTGCCGAGCATTTCGGCGACGACCACCTGATGACGTTGCTGGAAAGAGGACAAATCCTGCCGCTCTTCGACCGCTACGTGCTGGTGGAAACTTCCATGCGTACCGAAGAGCCGCACTTTACCCAAGTACTGCAGGCCATGATCGACCGCGACTGGCAGCCCGTGCTGGCGCACCCCGAGCGGTACCGGCCCTGGCAGCAGCGACCCGAACGGTACGCCGAACTACGAGAAATGGGCGTTATTTTTCAGGTCAATCTGCTGTCGCTGGGCGGGCAGTACGGCATTACCGAGCAAATGCTGGCCGCGCAAATGATCCGGCAGGGGTGGATTGGGGCCGTAGGGACGGATTTGCACCGTGCTAGTCAGTACAGTTATTTGCGCCGTGCCGCCCACACACCCGAGTTCGCGCTGCTGGGCGATATGCCGCTTTTGAACCACCTGGTACCCGAGCATGAAGCAAGAAACTGATAGCGCCCTCTTCGAGCAACTGCTGGGTAATTCCGAGTCCATCGACTTTCGGAAACTCTTCCGGGTATTCCTCAGCCGCTGGTGGTGGATCGTCGCCGCGCTTTTACTGGCGGGGGCGCTGTGTTTTCTTTATCTCAAATTCGTAACCCCGCAGTACATCGGTACCGTCACGCTGAAATACCTCGGCAAGCAGTCGGAACTCGACGGCCTGACCGGCTCGCAGCCCACCTTCATCTTCGGTACGAGCAGTCCCGACTACCTGACCGAAAAATTCAACGTCCGCTCCCCGGAAGTGGTGCAGAATACCCTGGCAAGAATGGATAACCCCTTCACCTATTATCGGGTGAAAGACTTGCGGCGCATCGACATCTATCCTGCCCGCCCGCTCGAGCTGGAAGTACTCCGCTACGATCCGGCCCACTACCAAAACGGCACTTTTATACTGAATGAAGATTTGACCTTGTGTTACCGGACGGGTGAATCGGTCAGCCGCCCGCTCAGGCTGGCGCGTCGGGCCGTAGTGACCCTGCCGGGGCTGGTTTTCAGGATTAAGGAAATCAATACGGCTGCTGGCTACGCCTTCGAGTTTACCTACAACGACCCCGCCCGGCTGGTAAACGCCTTCGTGTGGCGCATCGACATGGAAGAAACCGAAGAACAAATGCCCGTGATGGATCTTACCTTCCGGCACCATAATGAGGCTTATACTGAAAACTTCCTCACCAACTTAGTGGGAGCGTATCGCGATTTCGACCTGCGGCAGAAGCAGAAATCCTCCGACCTCACCATCGGCTTCATCAACGATCAGGTCGACATTTACTCGGGTCACCTGAAAGAGTCGGCCCGCGAACTGGAACTTTTCAAGCAAAAAAACCAACTGCTGGATGTCAGCACGTCGGCGTTGGAAATCACCTCAAAAGTCCGTGAACTGGAACAGCGCAAGAACGAGTTGGAAATTCAGAAGTCGTACATCGACATGCTGGAAGCCAACATGGGCCGCACTTTCGAAACCGTCGAGTACCTGTCGGTGGGACTCGACGGCACCACCGACGGCGTACTGGTGGGGCTGCTGCAAGGCTTCAACGAGCTCATTACGCAGCGCAAGCAGTTGCTGCTGAAATATAGCCCCACTTCGGCGGCGGTGAAAAATTTGGACGAACAGCTCATCAAGTTTCGCAGCCAAATTCTGGACAATATCAGGTTGCAGAACCAGAAGAACGACCGCACCCTTAAAATACTGGACGACAGCCTGGCCGCCCTCCGGGGGCGTTTCAGCCGGATGCCGGCTTTGGAAAAAAACTTCATTTATCTCCAAAGTGATTTTGAGGTGAATAAAAATATCTATTCACTGCTGCTGAATAAAGAAATTGAGTCGTCCATCGTGAAGGCGGGAATGCTGCCATCCTTTACGGTTATCACCGAACTGGACACCGACAAGGTGTCGCCCATCGCCTGGCGCATGATTCTGCTGTTTCTATGTGGTGGCTTGGCCTTGGGCCTTGGTTCAGTGCTACTGGCGCGATCGCTCAATAACACATTCGCCGACATCGGCAAGGTGGCCCAGCACCCGCGCGTGAGTCTGCTGGGGCTGGTGCATCATTTTTCAGAAAAGGTAACCAATACGGAAAATGATTTGGCTAATTTTTTGGCCGACCGCACCGTTTTCACCGAATCGCTGAGCGCCCTGCGCACCCGACTTAGTTTCGCCAATTCCTCCCTGGAAAATCCACCGACGGGCGGTAGCAAGCTTATTTTAGTCACCTCGGAGCGGGCAGGGGAGGGTAAATCGTTCGTGACGGTCAATTTAGCCCTGTCTTTTACCAAAATCGGCAAGCGGGTGATCGTGGTCGGTGCCGACCTGCGCAAGTCGAAGATACACCTGTTTTTCAACGCGGAGCAAAGCAAGGGTTTGAGCGAATTTTTACAAAATCCCGGAGAACCACATAGCGCTATTTATGCTTCCAAAATAGAAAATCTCGATTACATCCCCGCCGGCTTCTCCCCATTCAATCCTGCTGAGTTACTGCAAATGCCCGCTATGCAGCACTTGCTGGACTACTGCCGCCAAAACTACGACTACATTCTGCTGGACACGGCTCCCGTCGGGCTGGTGGCTGATAACGTGCCGTTGCTGCGGCAGAGCGACCACGTGCTGTTCATCATCCGCTGGCTGTTTTCCAACCAGGAATCGTACCGTTTGGCCGGGCAATTGGCCGACGAGTACGACCTGAAAGAAGTGAAAGTAGTCGTCAACGATTTTTACCCCGATAATTTGCATAGCAGCCTGGCCTCGGGCGGTAGCTACTACGGTTCCGGCCAAAGCAGCTACCAATACGGCTACGCTTACCAGGACGACGG
>JBBSKK010000041.1:0-12174 GCA_038256395.1 Cytophagales bacterium
CTTCAAGTTGTTGCCCGTCGCGGTTAGGGGCGAAGCCGGACTTCCTTCGCAAATCTCTACGGGGCTGGTAGCACTAGGGGCGGCGGGAAGGGATTTAATCGTCACAGTCACGGCCACCCGGCTACTTTCGCAGCCGTTCAAAGTTTGGCTGACGTAGTAGTTGGTATTTCCTGCCGAAGCCGTCGAAGGCGTGGGCGCAGCCGCCAGCGGCGCTCCGCCCGAAGCCGCGCTGTACCATTTGAGAGCCGTTCCGGTGGCCGTCAGCGAGGTAACTGTGGCACCCATGCAATATTCCACGGAAGTAGTGGCTGCAGGGCCGGGGGTTTGGGTGATATTTATACTGATGGTAGTCTTGTCACTTTCGCAGCCGTTGATGGTTTGGCTCACCCTGTAAGAAGAACTTGCAGTGTTGGGCGGTGTAGGCGCACTACCCAGTGTGTTGTTGTTGGCATCGTACCACTTCAAACTTGCCCCCGTAGCGGTCAGCGGAGGAATGGTTTGGCCCAAACAATAAGTATAGCTGGCCGTGACGGTTGGTGGCGAAGGCTTAGCTTTGATCGCCACAGAAATCGTTTTTTTCGGGCTTTCGCAGCCGTTCACCGTCTGAGTTACTTTATAGGTAGAAGCGGTATTATTGGGTGGCGTAGGAGCACCCGGCAACGGGTTGTCAGCCGCATCATACCATTTAAGATTATTCCCGGTAGCTGTCAACGGAGAAGCCGGGCTGCCCTCGCAAATTTCCACCGAACTGGCACCACCCGGTACGCCCGGTGTTCCCGAAACCTGAACCGTGATGGTTACCTTATCACTTACGCAGCCCGCCGCCGCAACCTGGGCCACGCTGAAAACCTGCGTACCCGCCGAGGCGGTAGCGGGAGTGGGAGCACTTGCGACCGGGTTATCAGCAGCATTATACCATTGCAGCGTATTGCCGCCCGATGCCGTGGCCGTCAATTGCGTGGCGGTTGCACCCACGCAATAGTTGTAGGTAGTAGTCGCCACGCTGGGTGGATTAGGTTTTGAACTAATAGTCAGAATCGTCGCTCCCGTGGTGCCAATCACCTGGGGTGCGCTGGACACCACCCGCACGCGATAGCCGCTGCCGCCAGGTAGGTCGTCGGGTAAGGTGGCAGTCAAGGGGCTGGCGGAACCACTGGTCGTCAAGGTACGTGGGCTGGAAAAACTACCCGTTGGTCCTGAAAGTTCGACGGTGAAGGTGTTCCCGGTACCAAAGGCTCCCCCTTTTTTGGTGAAAGGCACCGAAACGGTAGCCGGGACGCAATACACGGAGGTGGTCACTACGCCCGTTTCGATCTTCTGCGCGGCTGACTTACTTATCCACCCCAGTCCGATCAGCCCCCCTAAAATCAAGTAAGTAAAGATTCTGCGTTGCATAACTTGTTGTTTTTTATAAAGTTAAGTAAGGTATGGCTAAAATTTTCGGATAAAGTTAGGTATTATTTTCAAGATTAAAACCAAGAACGCAGCCCCGGCGGTGCAGGACTGCGTTTGGTAAGGTGGCATTCCCTCCAGTCGGTATTTTCAGGAAGGAATGAGTGCTTCATAAATAATATCGTCGATCTTACGGCGGGTGCGGTGCGTGGAAATACCCCGATTGTTCATGTCGGGGTGAATGCGATTGGATAAAAAGATGAAAATCAACTCTTCGTCCGGATCCACCCAAACTACCGCCCCGGTGAAGCCCGTGTGACCGAACGAATTGGCCGAAGCCCGGTCCGACACGTACGAACTGTTACCCGACGACGGCGCCTTGTCCCAGCCCAGTCCGCGATGGTGTCCCTCGTCGGCCATACGAGCAAAAGCAGGAACCGTGCCAGATTGAAAATACTGCTTGCCGCCGTACTTCCCTTTCCACAAATTCATCTGCATCAGCATCGCCAAATCGGTGGCCGTGCCGAACAGCCCGGCGTGGCCCGAGACGCCACCCTGAATGGCCGCCATCTGGTCGTGAACCGTACCTTGCAGCAGTTGGCTGCGGAAGCTATAATCCTGCTCGGTGGGCGCGATCCGGTCCGCCGGAAATCGCCGCAACGGGTTAAAACCCAGCGTGGGCAAACCCATCGGTTCGTAAAAGGTTTTGTAGGCAAAAATGTCCAGCGGCAGGCCAGTCAACCGCTCTACGACTTTCTGTAAAGTCAAAAAACCCAGGTCGCTGTACACGTAGGTGTATTTTCCGGCCTTATCGCGACGGTTATTGAGCGGTGATTCTACGACCCATTGCCAGACCGAATCCCGCAGCATGGACTTGGCAAAAAGCTTGGGTGCCACCTGCAAAAAGAAGGAAGTGTCGGCTTGGGCGCTGTAATATTCGGGCAGCAGTCCGCCGCCGCCCGTCATGGTGTTTTTCCACAAAGTGGGATAAAAAGAAACCAGACCTGAGCGGTGCAGCAGCAAATCGCGAATGGTAAAGTTCTGCTTGTTCGTTCCTTTCAGCTCGGGCAGGTAGAAAGCCGCTTTCTGATCCAAATCCAGCTTTTTCTGGTCGTATAGCCACATCACGGATTGCAGCGTTGCCGACACCTTGGTGACTGAGGCCAAATCGTAAATCGTTTCGGGCGTTACGCGCGCGCCGGACTGATAGTCGAGTCCGCCGTAGGCTTTGGAATACACGATTTTTCCCTTGCGCGCCACCACCACCTGGCAGCCGGGGAACACTTTCTGGCCAATGGCCTCGGCCACCACGTCGTCGATCTTGCGCAGTTTGTTACCGTCCATGCCCACGCTTTCGGGCATACCGTAACTCAGGCGATCCAGCACGGCGGTTTCGGCAAAAGTGCCGGGCCGGTAGCCCGCCACCGACACAGGCAGTCGCCCCAGAGCGGGCAAGGCCCCAAACAGGATCTGCGACGTCACCTGTTCGGTGGTTTCGTTGTCTTCGTTAGCGCAAATCAGGGCGTCGGTCTGGGGGAAAAAGCGGATGCTGTATGGCGTGCCGAACAGGCAAAGCACTACCTTTTTATTGGCCTCGCGCAGCCGCGACACGAAACTAATGGTGCCAGTGGTGATATTATGGCGGCGGCGCGGCGAGTTGCTTATTTCGTGGACGCCCACTACCACGGCGTCGAAGGGTTCCAGGTATTCCAGCATCTCGGCGATTTCCTTTTCGCCGTTGGGCTTGTCCTCAAAGATAAAGTGCTTTACGGGCGCGTAGCGACTCATCATTTTCTGAAAAGCCGTACCGACGCCCGCGCCCACCGTCACGGAGGCGACCCTGGCGCTCTCCAGCGAGCCGAAGGGCAGTAGATTGTTTTCGTTGCGCACCACCGTCACGGACGCCTCGCTCAGCTCGTTGGCGAGTTCCTGGCTCTTTTCATTATTTAAATCCTGGAACAAATTACGGGTGTCGATGGGTTGGCAATCGCCCAGCCCCGCCCAGTACTTGCCTTGCAGAATGCGCCTGACTTTTTGGTCGATGAATTTCTCGCTGATTGTCCCGTCCGCCAGGGCGTCCTTGATGCGCTGCACAGTCTCGCCCACGCTGGCGGGATACAACAAAATGTCGTTCCCGGCCATGAGGGCCTTGAGGTTCACATCGGGAGCACGTCCGGTTTTCAGTACTGCGCGCATATTCATGGCGTCGGTGAAGATGAGTCCCCGGAAGCCCATTTCCGTGCGCAGCAGGTCGGTGACCACTTTCTGCGAAAGTGAAGTCGCCAGCAGCGGCGTATTGTCCAGCACCGGAACGTACAAATGTCCCGTCAAAATGCCCATGAGGCTGTCGGCGATCATTCGGCGGTAGGGGTAAAGGTCGATGTCACGCAACTGGTCCGACGAATGACTCACCACGGGCAGCGTGTAGTGCGAGTCGGCGTCGGTGTCGCCGTGGCCGGGGAAGTGCTTCGCCGTGGCAATCACGTGGTTGCGCTGCAAACCCTTCATGTAAGCCACCGACTTGCGGGTCACATTGTCGCGGTCTTCGCCAAATGAGCGGTAACCGATCACGGGATTGTCGGGATTGCTATTGATGTCGGAGACGGGCGCGAAGTTGATTTGGATGCCCAGTCGGCGGCAGTGCTGGCCGATCTGGTCGCCCATGCGGTAAATCAGGCTGTCGTCTCGAATGGCCCCGAGCACCATTTGTTTGGGAAAAATCATCGCGCTGTCGAGCCGCATTCCCAGCCCCCACTCGCCGTCGATGCCGATGAACAGCGGCACTTTCGACTGCGCCTGGTAGCGGTTGGTCAGCAGCGCCTGGCGGTAGGGGCCGCCCTGGAAGAAAATCAGTCCACCCAAATGGTAATCTGCGATCAGGCGGTCGATCTGGCGGTATTCAATTTCGTTGCGATTAGAGAAAGTGGCGATCATGAAGAACTGGCCAATCTTCTCTTCCAGCGTGAGCGTCCGCAGAACGCTGTCGGCCCAGGCGCTTTCGGGCAGCACGTCGATAGGTTTGTGGTATTTCTTTGCTTTGGCAACCGGAGCCACTGCCTCCACCGCAGCCGGTTTGAGCAACACAAACGGCACGGAACCCGTTAGTTTCCAGGCGGGTGCCACTACGGAACTCACCACCAACGCAATTATTACCCCCAGCGCTACTCTGGAAAACCTCCCCCGATTTATCCGACCAAACCAATTACTCATGCTCCTCGTTAACAAAGAAATTACAGACTACTACCGATGGGGATTTGCCAAAATGGCCTTCTTGCACTAATATAACGCAATATTGTGAAAAAAACATTGATTATCCTGCCCTGCGCATTGCTTATTTCTTTCACTGCTTCCTTCGCCCAAATTACCAGCGGTACCTATCGGGCGCTGCTCAACACGCTTTACAAGAAAGATGTCCCGCTGGTCAGCTGCGATAAGGCCAGCCAAATGACTGACGCGCTGTTTTTGGACGCCCGGGCCTACGAAGAGTTTAAAGTAAGCCACATTCCCGCTGCCCGCTGGGTGGGTTACGAAGAATTTACGCTGGATACGGTGAGAAATATTGACAAGAACCAGCCAATCGTGATTTATTGCTCCGTGGGAGTAAGGAGCGAGCAGATAGGAAGAAAGTTACTGGATGCGGGTTTCACCGATGTGCAGAACCTCTACGGCAGTCTGTTCGAGTGGGTGAACCAGGATTATCCCATCGTGGATATGAAGGGCCGACCCACGCAAAAAGTACACGCCTACTCCCGTGCCTGGGGCGTGTGGCTGAATAAGGGGGAGAAGGTGTATGAGTAAAGCGGAGGTGTTTACTGTGGTTCAGCCCGACCGCAGCCGTGCCACCACGTCCCGCACGTGCTGCACTGCCTCCTCTACATCCTCGTCCGTCGTAAATCGCCCCAAGCTGAACCGCACCGAGGCGTGAGCCAGGTCATCGGGGACGCCCAGCGCCTTCAGCACGTAGGAAGGCTCCACCAAAGCAGAGGTGCAGGCCGAACCGTTAGATACTGCAATACGATTGAAGGCCATTAGCAAGGCTTCACCGTCCACCCTTTCGAAGGAGAGATTGGTTGTCTGTGGTAGCCGCTTTTCCCGGTTGCCGTTGACGCGCACATCGGTTACGGTTTCCAAAATATCGTTTTCCAGTCGGTTGCGCAGCGTTCGGAGCCTTTCTCGCTCAGTAAGCATGGTGGCGGCGGCCAGGTGGCAGGCTTTCCCGAAGCCCACGATGCCCGGCACGTTCAGCGTACCCGAGCGCAGCCCGCGCTCGTGGCGGCCGCCGTCCAGTTGGGCCGTCAAATTCGTGCCTTTCCGCACGTACAAGGCTCCGACGCCTTTGGGCCCGTACAGCTTGTGCGCCGACAGGCTCAGCAGATCCACGCAGTCATATTCTACACCGACGGTGATTTTGCCCGCCGCCTGCGTGGCGTCGGTATGGAACAGCACGCCATGCGCCCGGCAGAGCGTCCCGATGTCGGCGATGGGCTGAATGACGCCGATCTCGTTGTTGGCATACATGACCGACACCAGCAGCGTGTCGGGCCTTAGCGCTTGCTCAATTTGCCGGAGGTGAATGAGTCCGTCGGGGGCGGGCGTGAGGTAGGTTACCTCGGCTCCAAGGGCTTCGAGGTGCTGGCAGGCGTCCAGCACGGCTTTGTGTTCGGTGACCACCGTGATGATGTGCCGCCGTTCTGCGCCTGCTGCTTCGTAAGTCCCTTTCAAGGCCAGGTTGTTGGATTCGGTGGCCCCGCTGGTGAAGATGATCTCCTTTTCCGTGGCGCCGATGAGCTTCGCCACCTGCTGCCGGGCGTCGGCCACAGCCTCGGCGGCTTCCCAGCCGTAGAGATGCGTGCGGCTCGCGGCGTTGCCGAAGCGCTCCGTGAACCAGGTCAGCATCTCTTTCAGCACCCGCTGATCGACGGGGGTGGTGGCGTTGTAGTCGAGGTAAATGGGTGGAGTGAGCATGGCTGAGGTATTGTTGCCGATAAAGATAAGGAGATTGCCGCGTAACGATACCCAAAAAATGACCGTTTAATAAATTTGTGACCGCTTGACAAGGTTTTTTTTGGAGACAAAACATCCTTCTACTAACTTTAAATCGAGTTAGTTAGAAGTTCCATTTCCAGGATAATCAGGTTCGATCGTGATGGTGAAGTCATGCTATTTTAGCGGCGAGTCCGGCGTCCGGTGCGATCTGGAAGAGACGGACCATGTCTTCATCATCCGCACCAGCGGTGGCGACGCCGACGCGCTGCTGGCGGCGGCCCTGAAACCGGATGTTTTGAAAAACCACATCCTATCCTTTGATTCTTTCCCGGAGGCCTGCGTATATCTATACAGGTGCGTAGGCGTTCCCGACCCGGCACTGCTTCGTGAAGAGGCAAAGGAAAAGGTGAGAGCCTTGAATCACCCCCGGCTGCGGTACATCGGCACGGTGCTGAAATTTGCGGGAACGGGTATCTACCAGATTTATACGGGGAATCTTTTTGTCAAATTTCACGACTCCATCGGTCAGCCAAAGATCGAATCCATCCTCGCCGAGACGGGTCTGGAAATAAAAGCAGCCCTCAGCTTTGCCCCGAACGCTTATTTTGCCGAACCGACCGTCGAGGCAGGTCGCGAAATATTCGACCTTTCCCAGAAAATTCTTGCCTATTCCGAAGTCGAGTACTGCCATCCCGAACTGGTGGTGAAAAACCGTTCGGCCTTCGCCGAAGCTGTACTCTCCGCCGACTCCGACAACGACTCGGATCTGAACTGGATTTTTCGCAAAACAGGGGTATTTAAAGCCTGGAATACCACCAAAGGCAAGGGCGTAAAAATAGCGGTCATCGACGACGGCCTCGACTTCGACCACCCGGCTTTCACCGGAACCGACCGCGTCGTTTTTCCGCGCGATATGCTGGACAAAGACCAGCGACGGCTGCCGCTACACCAGTTCGACGAAAAGCACGGTACGGCCTGCGCCAGCATCGCCTGTTCGGGCGACCTCGACAGCCTGGGCGTGGCTCCCGAGGCCAGCCTTATCCCGATTCGGGTCACGGGGCTGGGTTCAGTGCTGCAGTCGGAGGCTTTTTACTGGGCCGTACAAAACGGTGCCGACGTGATTTCGTGCAGTTGGGGGCCGCCGGACGGCAGTATTTTCTCCGACGAGGACGACGATTTCGTTTTTCCCCTCCCCGCCCACACCCGCCTGGCTTTCGACCACGCCGCCCGAAACGGGCGCGGGGGCAAGGGGACCGTGATCGTTTTTGCCGCCGGAAACGGGCGCGAACCCGTAAAGAACGATAGCTACGCCGCCAACGAGGCGGTGCTGGCCGTGGGTTCTTCCAATAAGATCGACCAGCCCACGGTGTATTCCGACTACGGCATACCTCTGCTTTGCTGCTTTCCGAGCGGCGAGTACGAGG
This sequence comes from Cytophagales bacterium, assembly GCA_038256395.1. Taxonomy (GTDB): domain Bacteria; phylum Bacteroidota; class Bacteroidia; order Cytophagales; family Spirosomataceae; genus Persicitalea. Next base: position 7,803 of record JBBSKK010000041.1, read on the forward strand.
TGATTTCTATGACGGAAATTAAGCGGCTCTACGGCGTGAAAGTGGCCGACCGCATCGGGGCGGTGGGCTACTCGCCCAACGATTACTACGACTCCTTCGACGGCACCTCCGCTTCCTGTCCCGGCGTGGCCGGGGTGGTAGCGTTGATGCTGTCGGCCAATCCGGCCCTTACCCTCGCCGACGTAAAAGAAATCATCCAGCTTTCCTGTCAGAAAATCGGTACCCCCGACACCTACACAGACGGCTACAGCGAACGCTACGGCTACGGACTGCTCCGGGCCGACCGGGCGGTCAAAAATGCTTTGAACTTCAAACTTTTACATAAACCCTTAACTATGGAAACCTCAAAAAATGGCTCGCCTGCCCTTTCCCTGCACATTGGTATCAATTTGGTCGATAAAGCCTACTACAAAGAATTCGTCCCGCCGCTGGCAGGCTGCGTGCGGGACATGAACACCATGCAGGATTTGGCCGTCTCGCTGGGTTACGAACCCACCACGCTGGCCAACGAACAGGCCACGCGGGAAGCGATCAAAGAGCGGATTATCACCCTGGGTAAGCAAGTGAGGCCCGGCGGCATCCTGCTCGTCACCTACGCGGGCCACGGGGCACCCATCCCCGACACGGACGACAGCGACGAGGAGGACGATAACAACGACGAATCCTGGGTGAGCTACAACGGCTTCCTGCTGGACGACGAGCTGAACGAGTGCTACGCCACCATTCCGGCGGGCATCCGGGTCGTGGTGGTGTCCGATTCCTGCCACAGCGCCACCGTGACGCGCTTCGTGGGTCTAGATGTGGCCATCCGCAGCATCGACCTGGCAAGTGTAAAAAATATTTTGGCTGCTAACGACCAGTCGGTCAGTTTACTGCGGAGTGCATCCCGGGCGGCAACACCAACAGAACCCAGGGCCTTAGTAAAACTACTTTCAGCCTGTCAAGACAATCAGTACGCCAAAGAAACCGGGGGCGCGGGCGTTTTTACAACCCGGTTGTTAGAAATTTTCAAGACATTGAAAGAAGCCGGCAGCAAGGCCACCTACCGCGAATTCATTGACGCCATCAACAAGCGCATGAGCGACTTCGGCCAAATTCCGGGCATCTTCAACACAGGCCCCAGAAGCGTGGCGTTCGACGGGCAGTTTCCGTTCAGCACGACCAGCCTGGACGGAGCTGCCGCCCCGACAACAACAACGCAGGCTGCACCCAAGCCGGAGAACGCGCCTAAGTCGGCGGCTCCTCCCGCCAAAGTAAAGCAAGAAAGCATCCTGGTGGTGAAATCGAAAAAAGCCTACGTAAAAGCACCAAAAAAAACGGACAGCCGGGCGGTGGCCCCAGCCATCACGGAAATAAAAATCACGAACCACGCCATCAGGGCCAACGGCCTGGCCGGGGAAACGGACTGGGACAAAGCCTACAACCTGATGCTGGCCAATGTCGGCAACGACCTCGAATACGTCGAGCCAGACATAGCTTCCAACCTGTTCATCGATCCGTCCGTGCTTGCCAATCCCGAGCAGCGGACGCTCGATGATACAGGCTATCTGAAAAATTATCCCCAACCAAAGTCTTCGCCAGGTTTCAACGCGTTCGTCTGGCACCTGGACGACCGCCACAGCCAGTTGAAGTCGGCCAACGAAAAAGTGTTCCCCGAAATGCTCTACGATGGTAGGCCCGATCCTGCCAAACGCATGGTCAAGATTGCCCACATCGACACGGGCTACCTGCCGCAGCATCCCGCCCTGCCCGAAAACCTCGATCCGGCGGCAGTAACGTTTAGTCAGCGGGGGAGTTCCGAAGGGGCGGAAGACTACGATGTCGTTCTGTACCCGCAGGAAAAACAGGGCCACGGCAACGCCACGCTGGCTATTCTGGCGGGCGGGAGATTAAGCTTCGACGATACCCTCGGCGAGTACCAGGGCTACTTTGGGGCCATTCCCTTTGCCCGAGTACTTTCGTTGAAAGTGAGCGAAACCGTCATCCTGCTGTCGGGGAGGAACTTCGCAGCGGCGGTGGACTACGCCATCGAGCAGGGCTGCGACGTGATTACGATGTCGATGGCCGGGCTGCCGAGCAAAGTAATGGCCGAGGCCGTCAACAAAGCCTACGAGGCGGGCGTCGTGCTGGTGTCTGCCGCCGGGAACAGCTTCGTGAAGGGCTTTGAAACCGCTTTGCCCAAAACCACCCTCTATCCCGCCCGCTACGACCGTACCATCGCCGCCGTGGGTGCCGCCTATGACCAGCGCCCCTATCTTTTCGACATCCACAACCCGGCGCTCCGTTCGGCGGGGGGCGAATTTATGCAGATGAACTTCGGCCCCAATCCGGCGCTCGGCACGACCCTGGCCGCCTACACGCCCAACCTCACCTGGTTCGACTGCAGGGGGGAAGAGACCGGGGGCAAAATCCGGTATTTTGTCAAGAGTGGCGGCGGCACATCGAGTGCCACACCACAAATCGCCGCCGCCGCCGCACTTTACATCCAGCAGCACCGAACTGACCTGGACAGAATCGCGGGCAACGACAAATGGAAGAAAGTCGAACTGGTTCGGGCCGCGCTTTTCGCGGCGGCCGATAAGACGGGGGCTTACCAGAGTTACTACGGAAACGGCATCCTCAAAGCCAAAGACGCGCTGGACAAAAAGCCTGCACTATTTGAAAATTCTATCCAAAAAGCAGCGAAAGCCGAAGGTGGGGGCGGTCTTTTCAAGCGTCTGTTCCGGCTGTTCACGGGGCGTTCGGCGTTTGGTGAAACACCCGATGGCTGGAACGATAAAATCGGGGAAATGATGAGTACGGAGATCATGCAACTGCTGCATCGTGAGGAAAAACTGCACCCCTACCTCGACCAGATAAACCTGGAAGGCGGCGCGGAGGCACTTGATCAGGTTGCCGATCTGGACGACCTTGTGCAGAAACTTCAGAATAGCGAAAACGCTTCTCTTTTCTTGAAACAAAGGCTCGTTTCGCCCAATAGCGGACGGGGCTTTATGCCCTCCGACGCCGATTTTAGCAATCACGTCGTACCGACGGACAGCGGTAATATTTACCTCAGAAGCGCGGGCTTGCAGTGGGAGGTCAGGAACGTGAAAACCAACCAGCTCTGCCAGCAAACCGAAGGCGTGGAATACCATGAATTGGAAATCGAAATCGGCGGCGTGTCGGCCCGGGGAATCGAACCCGCGCTGAGCATTACGGACGATTTTGCCGAGAATGGCCGGGAAGCGGTTTTGTTGCTCGAAAGGCAGGTGGACGGCGAAACCCTGCTGGAATGGAAACTCAAAGGACCGTCGCCCGCCGTCGCCGACGCCGGAAAGCGGGGCTTGTTCGTCGGGGCTGATCGCGTGGAAGGCGACCAGTTTTTCATCGACCTAGGCCAAGTCATCGAAGGTACCGACCGGGGAATTTTTGGCAAAACAACCAAACTGATCGTAAAAATATTCAGTTGGCTCAAACCAAAAAAAGCCAACCTGCCCGTGGCCGACCTGCTGGCCCAACTCGGCGATGCCAACTACCAACTGCTGGCGTACGACCTCGAAACAGCCGATCCCAGCGGGAAAGCTTGGGTCGATGCGGAAACCGTCCCGGAAATTTTCACAAAAATAGCGGACGACAAGCTACCGCTCCTGCTGCTGATGCCGGGCTTGTTCAGCACCGTCGAGAAAGGCTTCGATGAATTCCTGGTCAACAACGAGGTTTTGAAGGTATTGAAGAAAAAATATGGCCGCTACGTATTGGGCTTCGATATGCCCACGCTGGTGCAGGGAATCGAGGACAACGGCAAGAAACTGGACGAAATCCTGAGCAAAGCCGGGCTGACCCACAAGCCATGCAGCGTCATTGGCCGCAGCCGGGGCGGACTGGTGGCCCGTTACCTCTTCGAAGACCTGTGGATGACTAAGAATGGCCAGCCCACCGCCAAAGCGCCGCTCGTGTTGCACAAACTGGTTTTCACCGGAACGCCCAACCAGGGAACGATGATCGCTTCCCACGAAAACTGGTCGAACCTGATCAACATCGTGACCAACGTAGCCAACCTCACGCTGGGCACCGTCGTGCCGGTGCTGCCAAAAGTCACGGCAGTCATCAAGGGAATTCTCAATCATGTGGTGCTGCTGCCCGGCATCAACGACCAGGAAGAGACGAGTGAATTCCTGAAAAAGCTGAACGGCATCTCGATTCCGCGCGATAATTACTTCGTCGTCACGTCCAATTTCGAACCCAACGGCCTGCTCAAAAAGCTTTTCGACCAGAACATCATCGACCGGATCATTTTCAAAAACCAGCTCAACGATTCGATCGCGCCGGTGAAGGGCGCTATTTTCAAGAACGACGATTCTACGATTACGCTAAACGCCAACCAGTTCCA
>JBBSKK010000042.1:0-12092 GCA_038256395.1 Cytophagales bacterium
ATGACTTATCTGATTTCTTTATTCGCTAATCAACCGAATAGTAAAGTTATCATTACTACACACAGTCCTTACATATTAGCGGCACTAAATAATTTGATTAAAGCTTATGTCGTGGGGCATGAAGGAAACAATGAAAAATCGGTTGGTGAGATTATTAACCCTATATTGTGGGTTGACCCGGCTCGTCTTTTTGTCGGGTATATGGATAAGGGAAGAATTGAAGATATTATTGATAAAGAGACAGGTCTAATAAGTCACGACGAACTTGATAATGTATCAAATGACATAATGCGAAAGTTCGATGAATTGCTTGAAATTCAATACGACTGATGAGTAAGGACTGTAACCCCTTCCCGAAAGATCAATTCAAGGACTGTCAGCAGTTATTCAGGTAAAAATCAGAGTCTTCCTACTGCAAAAGACAAAGGAAATAAAGCTAAGTATAGAATTCGGAATCCTGATAGAAAACATATCATCAAGCTATTAGTTGATAATTGTCTAATAAAAGGTGATCAAAATAACAAATGTGACTATCTACACCTTAATTGCGATGATAAAGTTGCCTATTTGATAGAATTAAAAGGTGGAGATCTTAGCCATGCGATCACTCAAATTGAAAGTACTATTTATTTGCTAAATCATTTTCTTTCTGATTTCAAAATAGTGGCGAGAATTGTCCTGACGAAATCCTTTCATGCCAAAGTGACAAATCAGAAGAAGGAAAAATTAATTCTAGCATTAAGAAGATTGCCACAAAATCAAGGTATATCGATAGCTGATTTACTGAAAATAAGTACGATAAGACTCGATGAATCTATATAAAATATAACCAGACCTCTCATGGAAGAAATAGAAATTTACTTAGAATCCGCCGAAGAAACGATGGACGGCGCTCTCAAACACCTAGCCATCGAACTGGGCAAAATCCGGGCGGGCAAAGCCTCGCCGCAAATGCTGGAAGGCATTCAGGTGGACTACTACGGCTCACCTTCGCCGCTGCAAAACGTGGCCTCGGTCAACACGCCCGACGCCCGAACGCTGGTGATCAAGCCGTTTGAAAAACGCCTGATCGCCGACATCGAGAAGGCCATCCGCAATAGCAACATCGGGCTTTCACCCAACAACGACGGCGAAATCATTCGCCTGTCAGTGCCGCCACTTACCGAAGAACGCCGCCAGGAACTGGTAAAGCGCGTGAAGCAGGAAGTTGAAACCGCCAAGGTGAACGTGCGCAACGTGCGGCAGGACGCCAACAACTCTATTCGTAAATTGACGAAGGAAGGCGTGTCGGAAGACATGGTGAAAATCGGTGAGGACCGCGTTCAGAAACTCACCGACGAACATACTGACAAAATTGACAAAATATTTGAGGCTAAGGAGAAAGACATCATGGAGGTGTAGTAGAGACACCGCGCACAACGACTGCCCCACCCGAGAACGAAGTTTGACCGTGTTTTCGATTGGGGGCAATAAAAAGTACCTTTTCAAACAAAAAACCCCTTTCGCCATGAAAGGGGTTTTTTAGCTTCAAACAGTATTTACGGCTGCTTTAAAGCAGGACGCATCGCGCCTGCATTAAACCTCGTTCAGGGCGTTATCGAGCTTTTCAAAGATCAGCCGCACAGCTTTGGCAATTTGGGCGGGGTCGCGGTCGAAAACGTTGCTGTTCATCAGGCCGCTGGCGTATCCCTGCCAAACCACTACTCCTTTGTCTGCATCGACGAGCTGCACCATCAGGGTACCTTCGTCGAGGTAGTATTTCCTGTCGTCGTCGTCGTAGATGGTGGTAGCAAAGGGAACGATTCCCAAGCGGTTGTTGGTTACCTCATCGACTCCCCAATAGTCGGCATCGCGGAAGTAGCCTTCCGCCGTTTCAACGGTTACAGGCTCTTTAAATACCCGGAAGTTTACCAACAAGTCAGGTTTTTGCGAGGTCATTTCTATTTTGCGTGACAGCAATTCGTGCGCAATCGCATCCCTGACCATGCTTTTCAGCTTCATGTCGTTGAGGGCGTAGGCCAGGCTACTAGCCGTATTTACATGTTTGGCCCAGGTGTAGGTTTTGTAGCTGTCGTATGGCGCAGACATGTCCCTGTCGGAAGTGACAGTAATGCGCTCCTGTGTGGCGCACGATGCCGTCAGCAGCGCCAACGTTAGAATGAGTGCTTGTTGTAGTCTTTTCATGTTTTACTCGGTTTTAGTTAAAGATGGATAAATGTTCCAATTTTTATACAAACTATTCATTGTCAAATTATTGGAACTGATATTTAATCCAAAAAAAACGTTCCTGACCGGTAATGCCGTCTATGCCCTAACGTATATGTGGAGATTGCGTAACGTTTTGTCTCGGCCGTTCCCCATTTTCGATTAGGTCGGGACGCGATGTCTCGCCTCTGACGTCGAAGCGGCTATCCCAGCCAAAGTTCTACTGTATATCACGCAAAAAAGCCCTTCCGCGATGGAAGGGCTTTTTTGCGTGATATGACAACGATCGTGTTTTTGTTCGTTTCCAGACGCGACTCTACACGCCTTTGCTGAACGCTTCGAATTCCCGGTGTTCCGAGTCCTCGTAGAGGCGTTCTTCGGGCAGGCTCTTGAAATATTCGTAAGTAATCCGCAGGCCTTCGTCGCGCAGCACCTTTGGTTCCCAGTCCAGTAGTTCCTGCGCTTTAGTGATGTCCGGCTGCCGCTGCTTGGGATCGTCCTGCGGGAGTTCTTTGTAAATTACCTTCTGGTCAGTTCCGGTGAGTTTGATGATTTCTTCGGCAAACTCCCTGATCGTGATTTCCGACGGATTGCCGATATTAACGGGATATGGGTAATCGCTCAGCAAGAGGCGATAGATCCCTTCCACCAAATCGGAGACATAGCAGAATGAGCGCGTCTGCGAGCCATCCCCGAACACCGTCAGGTCTTCGCCTCGCAGGGCTTGCCCGATAAAGGCGGGCAGCACGCGTCCGTCGTTCAACCGCATTCGGGGACCGTAGGTGTTAAAAATCCGCACGATCCTTGTTTCCAGGCCGTGGTAGCGGTGGTAGGCCATCGTGATGGCTTCCTGGTAACGCTTGGCTTCGTCGTAACAGCCACGCGGGCCGATGGGGTTAACGTGACCCCAGTATTCTTCCGTCTGCGGATGCACCAGCGGGTCACCATATACTTCCGACGTAGAAGCGATGATGAAGCGTGAACCTTTGGCCTTGGCCAAACCGAGCAAATTATGGGTTCCCATCGCGCCTACTTTCAGGGTTTGGATCGGGATTTTGAGGTAGTCGATCGGGCTGGCGGGCGAGGCAAAATGCAGGATGTAATCCAGCTCGCCCGGCACGTGAACGAATTTGGTGACGTCGTGGTGGTAAAACTCAAAATTCGGGTGCGGCATCAGGTGTTCGATGTTGCGCATATCGCCCGTAATGAGGTTGTCCATCGCGATTACGTGATGCCCCTCCTTAATAAATCGGTCGCAAAGGTGCGAACCTAAAAATCCTGCGGCTCCGGTAATTAGTGTACGCTTCATTTTAGTTTAAAGTAAAAAGTTTAAAGTTTAAAGTGACCTGCCCAGCTTCAACAACACCACTCTCAACTGTCCACTGTCAACTGTCCACTCAATACGGCTTCGCGGCCTATACTATAATAAGTGTAGCCCATCTCGCGCATCACGTCCAGTTCGTAAAGGTTGCGGCCATCGAAGACGACCTTGTTTTTCATCAATTTGTCCATCTTCTCAAAGTCCGGGGTGCGGAACTGCGGCCACTCGGTGAAAATCATCAGCGCGTCGGCGTCATCGAGGGCCGCGTAGGGCGTGTGGCAGAAGGTAACCTGGTCGCCCAGTCTTTTCTTCACGTTGTCCATCGCTTCGGGATCGTACACCGTTATTTTGGCACCTGCATCTAACAAAACTTTAATGTTTTCCAAAGCCGGAGCCTCTCGAATGTCATCGGTGTAGGGTTTGAAGGCCAGGCCCCAGACGGCGATGGTTTTGTCCTTCAATTCCCCTTCAAAGTAGTCCTGCACCAGCGGCATGAGGCGTTTTTTTTGATCCTCGTTAACGGCCATCACCGAATTTAGGATGCGGAAATCGTAGTCGTAGTCGCGGGAGGTCTTGGCCAGGGCCTGCACGTCCTTGGGAAAACAACTGCCGCCGTAACCGATGCCCGCAAACAAAAACCGCTTGCCGATGCGGCTATCGGTGCCGATGCCGCGCCGGATGTCGTCCACATTCGCCCCCACCCTTTCGCAAAGATTAGCGATTTCGTTCATAAAGGTAATTTTCATCGCCAGGAAGGAATTGGCGGCGTACTTGGTCATTTCGGCGGAGCGCTCGTCCATGAAAATGACCGGATTGCCCTGCCGCACCAGCGGCGCGTAGAGTTTTTCCATCGTTTTCTGGGCCTTGGCTGAATTGGTGCCCACCACCACGCGGTCGGGCTTCATGAAATCTTCTACGGCCACGCCCTCGCGCAAAAACTCAGGATTGGACACCACGTCGAATTCGACTTTGGCGTTTTTGGCAATAGCCGCCCGGACTTTCTCTGCCGTGCCCACCGGGACGGTGCTTTTGTCCACGATCACGGCGTAGTGTTCCAGCAGCGGGCCGAGGTCATCGGCGACTTTCAGGATGTATTTCAAATCGGCAGAACCATCCTCGCCGGGTGGGGTGGGAAGGGCCAAAAAGATGATTTGAGCTTCTTTAATCCCCTCGGCGAGGTTGGTCGTAAATTTCAAGCGCCCTTCCGACACGTTGCGGTCGAACAGCACGTCCAGCCCCGGCTCGTAAATGGGGATTTCTCCCTTGACGAGCCGTCCGATTTTATTTTCGTCGATATCGACACAAATGACCTGGTTGCCCGTCTCGGCAAAACAAGTACCCGTCACCAGACCGACGTACCCGGTTCCTACGACTGCGATTTTCATTGATTGGAATGATTAATGTAAGGCATACTTCGTCTTCGCTCAGTATGACAAAGAAGGAATAAAGCGAAAACTTTTCCCTAAATTATACTTTGCAGGGATTTATCGAATTTGTGGGCCAAAAATAGTTCTTTTTCCAAGAAAATGCGGCGATTGGCCGTCGGGTTTCGGGTTTCGGCGTTTGGTTCGCCATAACTTTAACCTTTGCCACTCGTTTTATTCCTGTAATTTGCCAAGAAATTCACACTTCATCTTCTTATTAATAAAAATAACCTAATGAATATTGAAACCGCAGAAAATCAAGCTCTCATTGAAGAGACCGTTCGTGACTTCGCCGAGCGGCATATCCGTCCCAACATTCGTGAGTGGGACGAAGCACAATACTTCCCCGCCGAAATCATGCACCAAATGGGCGAACTGGGTCTGATGGGCATTTTGGTTCCCGTCGAGTACGGCGGCTCGGGACTTGGCTACCGCGAGTACGTGGCCGCGCTCATCGAAGTTTCCAAGGTCGATCCTTCCATCGGTCTTTCTCTGGCGGCGCACAATTCGCTGTGTACCAACCATATTTTGATGTTTGGTAACGAAGACCAAAAACACAAGTACCTGCCCAAGCTGGCTTCCGGTCAATGGATCGGGGCCTGGGGCCTGACCGAACCCAACACGGGTTCCGACGCCGGGAATATGCGTACCGTCGCTGTAAAAGACGGCGATAACTGGATCCTAAACGGCTCCAAGAACTTTATCACCCACGGCAAAAGCGGTAACGTGACCGTCGTCATCGTCCGCACGGGCGAGCCGGGCGATAAGCACGGGGCCACCGCCTTTATCGTCGAGCAAGGTACGCCGGGCTTCACAGCCGGGCGCAAAGAGGACAAACTCGGGATGCGGGCCTCCGAAACCGCCGAGCTCATTTTTCAGGACTGCGTCATCCCCGACAGCCAACGTTTGGGCGAGGTCGGTGAAGGTTTCATCCAGTCGCTCAAAATCCTGGACGGTGGGCGTATCTCCATTGCCGCCCTCAGCGTGGGAACCGCCGTAGGTGCATTCGAGGCCGCCCGCGACTACGCCAAAGAACGCAAGCAATTTGGCCAGTCGATTTCGCGATTCCAGGGTATTGCCTTCAAGCTCGCCGATATGTACACGGACATCGAGGCTTCCAAAATCTTGACTTTCAGCGCCGCCGACATGAAGGATCGAGGCGAAAAAGTGAGCTTGGCGAGTTCCGTAGCCAAGTACCACGCCTCCGAAACCGCCGTGCGGGTGTCCAACGAGGCCGTGCAGGTGTTCGGTGGTTACGGATTCACCAAGGACTATCCGGTCGAGAAGTTCTACCGCGACAGCAAGCTATGTACCATCGGTGAAGGCACGAGCGAGATTCAGAAGCTGGTGATTTCGCGGGAGATTTTGCGGGGGTGACGAAAATAGCTGAGTTTTATTGGGGCGAATCTACGGGTTCGCCCTTTCTTTTTCCCCCGCCACCCATAACGCCCCGCTGCCGATAGCCCTATCCGGCAGGTCGTTCGTCAGACAAGTATTGCGGCGGGGCGGAAACCTCCTTACTTTCGTAGCGAACCACTTAACCTCAATAAGCTATGATCGCTCTAATCGTTCTCCTCGTGCTGGTGGTGTTGGCCATTCTGATGGCCGTAAAAGTCGTCCCGCAGCAAACCGCCTACGTCGTCGAAAGGCTCGGCAAGTTCTACGCCGTGTTGCAGCCCGGCATCAATTTCATTATTCCCTTCTTTGATCGCGTAGCTTATAAATACACGCTGAAAGAATCGGCCATCGACATTCCCGAGCAGATTTGTATCACCAACGACAACGTGCAGGTGCGTATGGATGGCGTAATCTTTATTCAGGTGATTGACGCCAAGAAAGCCGCCTACGGCATTTCCAACTACACTTTTGCCGTGACGCAACTGGCCCAAACCACCATGCGGAGCGAGATCGGCAAGCTGGCCCTCGACAAGACCTTCGAGGAGCGCATGACCATCAACCGCGCCGTGGTGGACGCCATCGACGAGGCTGCTACAAGTTGGGGCGTAAAGGTGTTACGCTACGAAATCAAGAATATCACGCCGCCACAAAGCGTGCTGATGGCGATGGAAAAGCAGATGCAGGCCGAGCGCGAACGCCGGGCTGTAATCCTGCAATCGGACGGTGAAAAGCAGGCCGCCATCAACGTAGCCGAAGGCCAAAAACAAAAGGCGGTGCTGGAGTCGGAAGGTGTGCGCGAGCGGCAAATCAACGAGGCGCAGGGCGAGGCATCGGCTATCCTATCGGTGGCGCAGGCGACCGCCGAAAGTATCCGGCTGGTCGCGGCTTCCATCCAAAACGACGGCGGCATGGAAGCCGTACAGTTGCGCGTGGCCGATAATCTGGTGGAGCAGTTTGGCAAACTGGCCAAGACCAACAATACCCTCATTCTGCCCGCCAACTTCGCCGACCTGGGTTCGCTGATTGCGGCGTCTATGACGGTCGTCAAAAGCGAAATGCCCAAAGCAAAATAGTTGGCAGACAACAGAGCATAAGAGTAACTCAATACTTTTATGCTCTGTTGTCTGCTATTTAACCTTTCTGAATTATGGATTTGTCCTTGCCCCAAATATGGCTCATCATCGGGCTGCTCATGCTCGTTTTGGAGTTGGTCAGCGTGGTACTGGTGTTTGTATTCTTTGCCGCCGGGGCTTTGATAACGGCCCTATTAGCTAGTATCGGCCTTTTGCCCGACCTCAACACCCAGCTTTTTGCCTTCTCACTAATTTCGGTGCTGACGCTGGTCCTGCTCAGAAAGCAAGCCAAAAACCTCCTCAGACAACGCGGCAATCAAACGGAATACAACGAGTTCGCGGGCGAAACGGCGATGGTGGTTCGTGATATTCCAGCCGTAGGGGAAGGAAAAATTTACTACCGGGGTGCCGAGTGGAGCGCCATTTCGGCTACCCGCCTTCCCATCGAAGCCGGCAGTAAAGTCATCATTCGTCAGTCGGAAGGAATTAAATTAATTGTGGAAGAGGCGTAACGTTGCTCCTTGGGTGAAACGTTTGTCTAGTGGGTTAACCTTTAATCCCAAAGACCAAAGTCGCCATACCGCAAAAACGCTACTTCAGCGCTTCTGCGATCGGATCCCCGATCGTGCCGCTGGGGGCCAGGATGTGTAGCAGGGCTGCCACCGTGGGGGCAATGTCGGCGATGGAGGTGCGGCGCAGGGTCTCGCCTTTCGCGATGCCCCAGCCATAGAACAGCAGCGGCACGTGGGTGTCGTAGTTGTAGGGCGAGCCGTGGGTAGTTCCGGTGGAGCGACCCGCGAACCAGCCCGGTTGCAGCACGATCTGGATATCGCCACTGCGCTTGGCGTTGGTGCCGTTCTTGTACAATTCCAGTTGGAAGCTATTGAGGTGGCTTTCGCCCAGGTCTTTTAGGTTAATGACGTCGGCGATGCCGGGGATGGGAAGCAGGGCTTCGCGCACCACTTCGTACACGTCCTCCACTTCTATCTTCTTGTCTTTCAGCGTGGTTTTATTTAGGTAAAGCTGGTAATTGTCATTGGCTCGAATGTAGTCTCCCTTGCCGAAGGCACCTTCCAGCGCTTCCGTCATTTTGGTTCTCATGACGCCCGAATCCAGCAGACCCGCTGGCAGCCGGTGCTCCGTCCAGAAGGCGGGCACGTCCATCACGCCGTGATCGGCGGTCAGGAAAACGGTGTAGTTGCCTTTGCCCGTCCAGCTATCCAGGAAGGTAAAAAACTCGGCGAACTCACGATCCAGACGCAGGTAAATATCCTCTACTTCGATGGAATTGGGGCCAAAAGCGTGGCCCACGTAGTCGGGCGACGAAAAACTCACGGCCAAGAAATCGGTTTGCTGGCCTTTGCCCATGTTCTCGCCCTTGATGGCGGCGATGGCCATGTCTTTGGTAATCGTGTTGCCGTAGGGCGTCGAAGCCACTTGGCCAAAGCCATTTTCTCCAAAATTGTACGGGAAAGCAGAAGTTTTATTGCCGGCCATTCGGGTTTCGTAGGGCCTGTCGTCGGGGGTGCTTTCCACGTACTGGTCGAGCGGCAGTAGCGTTTTCCAACCTTCCTTCATGTAGGCGGCGGGCAACTTTTTGTCGTTCATATCCTGAGCCCACTTTGGCAATTCATTGGTGTAAAAAGTACTGGTGATCCAGTTGCCCGTCTTGGAATCGAACCAGTAGGCACCCGTGGCAGCATGTCCGGCGGGCAGAATCGCGCCCCGATCTTTAATGGCGATGCCCACGGTTTTGGAACGGAAGTTGGTGCCAATCTGCAACTGGTCGGTGATCGTGCTGGTCAGCAAGTTACGGGGCGACATCTTGCCGGCCGAAGCGTTGGTGCTGCCCACCGTGGTCACGGTGCTGTCCTCGGCGCAGTACACGCTTTGGCCCGCGATGGGATCGAACCACTCGTTGCCCACAATGCCATTGATGGCCGGGACAGAACCCGTGTACACCGCAGAGTGTCCTGCTGCCGTGACCGTAAGGGCATAAGGATAATGGTTGTTGCGGCAGTTGAAGCCTTCGTTCATCAGCCGCTTCAGGCCACCTTCGCCGTATTTGTCGTAGAAACGGTAGAGGTAGTCGTAGCGCATTTGGTCCACCACGATGCCGACGACCATTTTGGGGCGGGCCAGCAGAGCCGTTTTTTTGGTTGTGCTTTGGGCAAAAACGGCCGTCCCGGCCAGTAGAGGGAGGACAAAGGCAACGACAAACTTGAAGCGAAAAATCGACATACGGAAATAAGGGGTTAGTGTACTTTCTTAAATCAACGCAAAGGTATTACCTATTTGCCGAACCTGTCCGGCTTCTGGCCATTTTTAACAAACGGATTACCTCTACTTGAAACCGCCCCAAATTTTGGCCTTTGAAAATGCTACCTTTGTTTTGTAAACACAGGAGCGGAAAGCGACGAGAAAATGACATTTGAACTTACCCAAGAATACCTCGACCGCATCGAGGAAATGATCGCAAGCCAGGATTCGGCCACGCTGAAAGCCGAGATGGAGGATATGTACCCCGCCGATGTGACGGGAATCCTCTACGAACTCCAAACCGAACAGGCCAAATACCTGGTGAGTCTGCTGGATACCAAGATTGGGGCCGAGATTCTGGCCGCGCTCGATACGGACGAGCGTCAGGATTTTTTGAAAAGCTTCACTTCCGCCGAAATCGCGCTGTACGTCAACGAAGTGGACTCCGACGACGCGGTGGACTTGCTCAACGAGCAACCCATCAAGGTGCGGGAGGAAGTCATCGCCCTGCTGGAAGACCGCGAACAGGCGCGGTTCATCCTGGATTTGCTCCACTACGACGACGACGTAGCGGGTGGCCTCATGCAGAAAGAATTGGTGAAAGCCAACGTCAACTGGAACATGAACCAGTGCATCGAGGAGCTTCGCCTGCAGGCCGAAGACGTCGAAAAGGTGTACGCGGTGTACGTCGTGGACGATAACAACCGTCTGCTGGGGACGCTTTCCCTGAAACGCATCGTACTGGCGCACAAGAACACCAGGGTCGAAAGCATTTACAACAAAGACATCATCTACGTCGAGACCTACCGCCCCGCCGAGGAAGTCGCCGAACTCATGCAGCGCTACGACCTTGACGTGATTCCCGTCGTCAACGTGCAGGGCCGCCTATTAGGCCGCATCACCATCGACGACGTGGTGGACGTCATCACCGAACAGGCCAGTTCGGATGCGCTTGCAATGGCCGGGGTCACGGGCGACGTCGAAGAAGACGACACGGTCTGGGAACAAACCAAAGCCCGCCTTCCGTGGCTACTCGTGGGCATGATGGGCGGCATCCTGGCCGCCAAGTTCATCGGTTTTTTCGAGGGCGACCTGAAAGTAGTCCCGGCGATGGCCGCCTTTATCCCCATTATCGGCTCCACCGGCGGCAACGTCGGCATTCAGACCTCCTCTATCATCCTGCAAAGCCTGGCCGACAAAACCGGGCTGGACACGACCGTGTGGGAACGTCTGCTGCGAATGTTCGGCGTGGCGTTCATCAATGGCATCATCATCAGCCTGATCGTCTTTGGTTTCAACCTGCTGATCGGCAATGAACTTCAATTAGCCATAGTCGTTTCCTCCGCCCTGCTCTCGGTCGTTTTTCTGGCGTCGTTTATGGGTACCGTTACCCCCATCGTCCTCGACAAACTGGGCATCAACCCGGCCGTCGCTTCCGGCCCATTCATCACCACCGCCAATGACCTGATCGGCTACGGCGTGTACTTTGGGCTGGCGCATGTGCTGTTGGGATTGTAATGGAGTTTAAAGTTTATGAGTTTATGAGTTTAAAGTCTCTGAGCCGGAATGAAAACAGGCGAAGCACTTTAAACTCATAAACTTCAAACTCCCTTCAAGCTGCTTTCTTCGGCCCTTCCTCCACTTTGAAGGCCACGATTTCCGTCACCTTTACCGTTTGATTGTCGCGGTTTTGGTACTCGCGGTAGCTGAGCTTGCCCTCCACTTGGATGAATTTGCCCTTGCTGAGCATCCGCTCGCACTGCTGCGCCACTTTGCCCCAGGCGATCACGTTGTGCCAGGCGGTGTCGGTCACTTCTTCCTGGTTGCGGTTGGTGTAGGTTTCGTTAGTGGCCAGACTGAACGACGCCTTCTTGCCGTTTTCGAATTCCATCACGTTTACTTCGCGCCCTACGTTTCCGATCAATTTTACTGAGTTCATGATTTTGTTTGTTTGGGTGATTTTGGTTTTGCTGGCGTTGCCGCTCGACCGAGTCACGGTGAATAAAGTTTTCGATTCACTCGAACCGACGGGACAAAGGTGGCAGCTTAGGAAAGTCCGATTCGGTTCTTAAATATTTATAATCGGATAAAAATATTTGTAGTCGTTTGCAAATGGTTTATATTTGGGGATATTTGCCTGTCAAGTATAGATTAATAAAAACATTATTAGTCCTTTATGAAGCATTTATTCGTGCTAGGTGCAGCCTTTTCGCTCTTGGCAGGCTGCACAGAATTCGAAGCAAAAAAGGAAGTTCCGACTTCCGGCAACCTCGTCGCCGAAGGTTGGTACGCCAATCCCGAAGGTGTGGTGTTCGGCAACACGTATTGGATATACCCCACCTACTCCGCTGAGTCCGAGAAGCAATTGCACCTCGATGCCTTTTCGTCCAAAGACCTCGCCCAACGAAGGCG
>JBBSKK010000043.1:0-11980 GCA_038256395.1 Cytophagales bacterium
AAAGTGCCGAAGCATGGATATTGTGGGCCAATTGCCAAATCATTATCAATCGAATTTGATAAAACCAGAATTTAATTTTTAAACACGTTCTTAGTACAGAATACCCTATATTTGTAAAAAGGGACTCTCGAACAAAAGTTGCTGGATTCATTCCGCTTGGGCAATCACCTATGTTATCAGAACAATTTTCGTCAGCCCTTACCGATCTCCTTTTTGAGAAAACCGATGAATTCATTGGCATTTATGACCTGAAGGAAGGGTGCTTCAAACGGGTCAACCATGCTGGGGTGCGGCTATTGGGTTTCGCATCCGAGGAAGAATTATTGGCTGATCCTGTTAAGTCCCGATCAATCAGAAAACCTCCGCTCAGTGAAGAACAAAGAAATGGTTTGCTAACCAGGCTTCTGAATTTAGGAACCTACCAGGAAACCGCGCTGATAGACCTACAAGGCGGGCAAACTTTCTGGGGACGCCTGATATATACTGCATTTTCCGCCCAGGGCCGATCATACGCTCTGGTACGTGTCGCCGACGAAGGGCCCCTCCATCGGAGCGAGCGCGATCTGGCCCATTCCGCAAAAGGGTACGAAGCCATTTTTTCCAATGCCACGATTGGGATCATTGTGTGTGACCAGCGGGGGCTGATCGTTTCGGTCAACCAAATGGCAGAGCGGCAGTTCGGCTATTCGGCCGGTGAGCTGTTGGGCCGCGCCATCGAGCAACTCGTGCCGTCCGGCGTGAGCCACTACCACGAAAAACTTCGGGAATCCTTCAACGAAAACCCGCAGATAAGGGCTATGGGGCACAACCGTGACCTGAATGGAAAGCGAAAGGACGATTCGACCTTTCCCGTGGAAGTAAGTCTCAGTTATTTCCACCTCGAAGACCAACTTCAAGTGGTAGCGTTTGTGATCGACATTACAGCAGAGAAGGAAGCCGAGCGGTCGTTGCAGGATCAACGCGAAAATATCGAGCGGCTCAATGCCAGCCTGGAACGCAAGGTGCTGGAGCGTACCCACGATCTTAGGGACACCCTGGAGCAGTTGGAGCGCTCGAAGGAAAAACAGGGGCGCGCTTTGGACGCGGAACGCAAACTGAGCGAGTTGAAGTCCCAGTTCGTCTCGATGGCGTCCCACGAGTTTCGCACGCCCCTGACGTCGGTACTGACGTCGGCGATCCTGATCGGAAAATACCCCGCCGGTGACCAGCAGGACAAGCGCCAGAAACACCTCGATACCATCCGAGGTTCGGTTAAGCACCTCACCGACATCCTGGAAGAATTCCTATCGGTGGGGATGCTGGAAGAAGGGAAGATCGAAGCGCACCCAAAGGATGTGATCCTTTCGAAGCTCGTGGCCGATACCGTGGCCGACATGCGTCTGATGCTCAAGCCGGGGCAGGCCATCGAAACCCATCAGGCCGGGTCAAATGACGTTTCCATTGACCCTTCCCTGCTGCGAAAAATCCTCGTCAACCTCATTTCAAATGCCATCAAATACTCTCGGGCAGGAACGGTCGTCTCGCTGCGCTTAACCTGCACCGAGAATAGCCTAACGCTGGTGGTAGAGGATCAGGGCATCGGCATTGCCAAAGAAGACCAGGGGCATCTATTCGAGCGGTTTTACCGCGCTCCCGGCGTGTCCAATATTGCTGGAACCGGTCTGGGATTACATATCGTGGGCCGCTATGTGGAATTGATGGGAGGAGAGATCTCCCTGCAAAGTGAATTGAACCGAGGAACCACCGTCACGCTAACCCTGCCCTATGAAAACCATTCTGCTGATCGAAGATAACAAGACCATCCGTGAAAACACGGCTGAGATACTTGAAATGACGGGATACGCGGTGCAAACCGCCGAAAACGGAAAAACGGGGGTCCAGATTGCTTTGGAAAACAAGCCGGATCTGGTCATCTGCGACATCATGATGCCCGTACTTGACGGCTACGGGGTGCTGCACATTTTTAATAAAAACCCCCAGCTGGCGGGGGTACCCTTCATTTTCATGACCGCCAAAACCGAACGGGCCGATTTCCGGAAAGGCATGGAACTGGGCGCGGACGATTACCTGATGAAGCCCTTCGAGGAGTCGGAACTGCTGAGCGCGGTGGAGGGGCGTCTCAACCGTTTCCAGAGCCTTAAGCCTGACTACGATCTGCAAAAAAACGGGTTGGAAGAGTTCCTGACCGATGCCACCCAAATGGCAGGCGACTTGATCAGCTTGTCCGAGGACCGCAAAATTCACGCGGTGAGCAAAAAACAATTCCTTTTCTACGAAGGGGACGATCCGACCCGATTGTATTTTCTGCGAACGGGCCGGGTCAAGACAATCCGCACCGATGCCAACGGCAAGGAGTTCATCACGGGGATTTACCAGGCCGGAGACTTTTTTGGTTATTTTCCGCTGCTGGAAGCCAAAGAACACCCCGACTCCGCCGTAACGCTCGACGACTCGGAACTGGTGTACATCCCGGCGGATGACTTCCGGCAGTTGCTGCTGGCCAATCCCGAGGTCAGCCAACAGTTCATCAGGCTGTTGGCCAACCGGGTGGCCGAGCGCGAGGAGCAGTTGATCGGCATGGCTTACGGCTCGTTGCGTCGGCGTGTAGCGGACACCCTGCTCCGGCTTCATGAGCAGGAATCGGACCAAATCATCCGGCTCAGCCGGGCCGACTTGGCGGCCATGGTTGGCACGGCTACCGAATCGCTGATTCGCACCCTGAGTGAGTTTAAGCAGGACGGCCTGGTGGAAATCACCGACACAGGCGGCATCCGGGTGGTGAGGCCCAACCAAATGCGTCAGGCCAAGTGGTAATTAATCGATCTCAGGGCTCGGCTTGTGCATCATTCAATTTCTTATTGAGTTCTTTCATCAAATCTTCCAGGTAGTCCGTCTGCAATTCCTGGATTTCCAGTAGTTTCCTGTTCTAATGAACCAGTAGGTGGTCCATTTTCTCACCCAACAACTTGATTTCCGATTCGGCTTTCAAATTTATTTTATAATCGTGTTCGCCCCGTTGTCGGTCTTTTTGCTCTTTTCTGTTTTGGCTCATCATGATTATAGGAGCTTGAATTGCGGCTAAGCAGAAAAGGATAAGATTCAAAAGGATAATAGTGTAAGCAAGAAAAGCTTAAAAGTTTTCATAACGTTGAGTCGATCAATAAGCCTGAGTTGCTATTTTCATTTTTGTCTTTTTAAAATCTGAGAATAACAAAGTGCTGTCACACGCGCATGACCAGCACCGGAAATGTGGTGTGATTTAGTACGTCCTCTGCCACGCTGCCCGAGAAGAGGTGCCGTAGGCCCTTGTAGCCGTGGGTGAACAGCACGATCAGGTCGGCGTTGGTTTCCTCGGCGTAGTCGATGACACCCTCGTAAACGGTCTTGGCGTCACGCAGGGCAAGGTCGTAATCGGTTGTACCTTTGGTTTTTGCGAAGTCGCTCATCCAGTTGCGTACCGCATCGTCCACCTTGCCGTCGGTGGGCGTGAACACGTACAGGTACCTGTGCAGTCCTTGCTCGCCCATCTGGAAAGGATAGTGGTGGATGGTTTTCAGGCGGTCGTCCGTGTCGATGGCGCAGACTATGTTCTCGGGCTGGAAGTGTTCGATGGCCTCTTTCACGATCAACACCGGGCAATGGGCGTGCCGGACGAGCACCTCGGCATTGGAGCCGAAAAACAGTTCTTCCAGCCCCGAAGCACCTTTGGCTGTCATTACGATCAGGTCGGCTGGCCGCCCGGTTACGTCGGACACCACGCCGTCACCGTTGGTGATCAGCTTGATTTCCATACTGACGCCCTGGTATTTCTTAGGCGAAATCAGAAGTTTCATCACCTCTTCGGCCTCACTTTCGGCGTCGTAAAAATCTCTGACCATACGTTCGGTGTTTACCAGTACGGAACCGGTGTAGGCAATATCGGCAATCGGGTGAATAACTGAGTGCAGCAGCACAATGGTTGCGTTGTATACGCGGGCAATGTCCGCCGCGACGGAGAGTGCTACTTCGGTGCCGGGGCTGAGGTCGGTCGGAACGATGATCGTTTTCATGGGTGAAACGGGTTTGGTTTACAAATAGTTAAAGACTGTTCTTTAAGGCTATTTCTGAATAATCAAAAGCGGTCGCCGCGTGGTCAGGGCGAGCTGGCGAATCGTGCTGCGGTGAAAGAACTTCGCGATCATTCCCCGCTCGCGGTGGGCCAAAACGATAGCGTCGGGACTGTGGCTCTCGATGTAAATCTCGATTCCTTCGACTAGCGTACCGTACGTCAGATTCTTGAATGTGACTCTTTTGTTAGCGTAACATAACTCGAATATTTCCATAATGGCTTCGGCTTCCATAAAGTCCTCGGCGTTATCAGCAGATACATGAACCACATTTGCCTTGGCCCTGAGCCGTTCACCCAAGTCGACCACCTGGTCGATGCAGCCAACTTCCTTCCCCACCAATTCGGCGAAATAGGCAAAATTCCCCAGACTGACCAGCCGGACGGCACCAGGCAAAATCCAGAGCGGCCGGGCAATCTCCTGAGCGACGGCGGATGAGACCGAACCCACCATTTTGTCCCAGGCGTTGGACGCCCCCACCGTGCCCATCACGACAAAAGCCGGGCATTCGGTGCGGCTCACTTTTAAAATTGACTCGGCGGGCTGCCCCACCACCGTCCGACTACTAATTTCAACCCCATCCAGCCCTTCCTCCCGCTGGTATTCGTTCAACTCGTCCTCGAACCGCTGTAAATCCGTTGTCAACTGAGCGTATAAACCGCTTTTATTCGTCTCCAACTCTATTGAGGGAATACTCAGAATCGGGGCTGAGGGTGAGGGTTGCGCGACATGAAGCAGTAACACCTTCATCCCAAGTTTACTGGCCAGTTCCAGCCCGAAGTGAGCAGTGTAGTACGACTGGGAGCTAAGATCTACGGGAATAAGAATGGTTTTCATGTGGGGAAATTAGTTTGAGTGCTTTGGACAAAAGTGCGGTACAATTCACCCCGTTCCCATGAGTATCGTCAGATCCGGCCATGAAATGACTCATCGAAATGGGAATCGCTTCTAACGGTCCGAGAATCTCCCTGCCCTAAGATTACCACTGCCGATATACGTCTTTATACACTTGCAGAATTCCAGCCTCGTCCAGATCGAGCACATTGTAAACCACCAGCACCGGGATGGGCTCGGGTAGCAGGAGCGACTGCGGCTTAGCGTCCACCGGACATGAGTCCAAATAGCGATCATCGAAACGATTGGAATCCAGCAGAATATTCGCCAATTCGACGGGCTTTTCGACCCGGATGCAGCCGTGGCTCAGGAAGCGGTTTTCCCTGGCAAAAACGCTCCGATTGTTGGTGTCGTGCAGGAAAATGGCGTACGGACTGGTTACCTGAAATTTGAGCAGGCCCAGCGCGTTGTCGCAGCCCGTCGACTGCCGCAGCCGATAGGGAAAAATCTTGGTCGTCCAGTCAACCGAGGCTGGATCCACGGCCCTGCCCTTACCGTCGATGATTTGTAAATTCATGGCCTCCATAACCCCGGCCGGATTACGGCGTATTTTAGGAAGCAGCTCTTTTGTCGCGATCGAGCGGGGGACATTCCAGTAAGGATAAAGTATGATACCGGGGACAAGGGCCGCAAAGCTGGGGGTTTTGGTCGAAGACTTCCCCACCACCACGCGGCTATTGAGCAATGTGACCCCATGCTCGTTCACGACCCGCAGCGTGGTGGAGGGAACATTGACGACGATGTACTTGCCGCTGGAAAAACGGTTGATCCATCGGTAGGTATTCATCGTCTCATAGACTTGTTCGATCGTCAGCTCGAATTCCATGTAGTCGTCCACCAGGCAACGCTTGCAGTGCTCTTTCAGCAGCCAGTAGTTGGCGTCCTTTGATTCCAGCGAATCCAATAAGGGACGCCAATCGGCTCCGGCCGTGCACTGTTTCGTCAGCCGCTCGATGCGAACCGTGTCGATTATCTCCGGCACTCCCTGGTAGCTCATCCGGCGGGGGGTATGACCATAGACCACTTCGGTGAAGAAACGGTTCAGACAATCCGTGTCCGGCCGGGCGCATAAGCTACTGTCCACGCCGAGCATCTCGCCGTAGTCGCGCAGGCGCTCCCATGCCTCAGCAGTTTGGGCATGGGCAGTAACGGCAGCAAGGCAAAAACAGACAAGGACTGAAAGTCGATAAAGGAGATTCATGGTGTTGTATTTTTTATGGGTGTTACAAATGTCCGATCTGCCTAGTGTTTAGCCGATGATCTTGTCCACCTCGAGCATTGACAATAATCAGGATTTCTACTGATGCAGGCCCTAGGCCATCGCCTAACGAGGATTTACCTTTATTTATCATTCTGTTTTTCACTACCTGACCCAACTAATATTATGTACTTTGAATCCGCCAAACGACTCTTGGCTTTTGTGCTGCCCGCAACATTTCAAAAAGGGGATGTAACGTTTCTTCCCGCTGCGGGATCCGCTGATTTTCGAGTGCTAATCAACCCCAACGGACAACCGAGGCACGTGGTGCCCACCGACCAATTGACCAAAGGCCGTTGGCTGGCCAGACTACAATGGTCCGACGGTCGTCTGCACTATTTCGATGAGCAGGAGATCCTCGTGACCTAAGCTGGCGGCCTTAAAAGCAACATGGTGGTTGGATTCAGATAACCACCGCGTTGTTTCATAACGCTGAACTTTGAGCATTACCCGACGTTCACAAACTCATATCGAGTACCATGCGTCCTTCTATTTTCCCATTCGCCAAATCAGACATTACCCGATCGACGTTGTCCAGGCTTTCGGTGTGAAAATGGGTCTTGACTTTCCCCTGGGCCGCAAAAGACAGGCTTTCTGATAGGTCCAGCCTTGTGCCGACGATCGACCCGCGCACCGTCTTTCCATTCAACACCACGTCGAATATATTCAGGTCGAAATCGCCGGCGGGCAGTCCGACCATGACCATCGTTCCGTGGCGACGCAGCATCCCGAGTCCCTGCTCGAATGCTGGCCGGGACGGTGCCGTCACCAGTACGCCCTGCGCCCCGCCGATTTGTTTTTCAATGGCGTTGACCGGATCCTCTTGGCTCGCGTTGACCACCAGGTCGGCACCTACCGTAAGGGCCAGCGCCAATTTATCCCCCTGAATGTCCACCGCCGCCACGCGCATACCCATCGCCTTGGCGTATTGCACGGCCAGGTGGCCCAGTCCGCCTATTCCCGACACGACCACCCATTCTCCCGGACGGGTTTCTGTTTCCTTCAGACCCTTGTACACGGTCAACCCGGCGCACAGAATGGGCGCGGCTTCCAGGAACGAAAGCGCATCGGGAATGTGGCCTACGTAGTTGGGGTCGGCCAGCACGTACTCGGCAAAGCTGCCCTGCACCGAGTAGCCGGTATTTTGCTGTTTCGGGCATAGCGTTTCCCGTCCCGCGAGGCAGTACTCACAATGGCCGCAAGCCGTGTATAGCCACGGCACGCCGACGCGGTCGCCTTCCTTCACCTGGGTCACCCCCTTGCCCACGGCTACCACCATGCCCACGCCTTCGTGGCCGGGGATCAACGGTAACGTGGGCAGGACGGGCCAATCCCCGCAGATCGCGTGAAGGTCGGTGTGGCACACCCCGCAAGCAGCCACCTTGACCAGGATGCGGCCCGGCACTACGGCGGGTAAGGGAAGCTCTTCAATCATCATCGGACGGCCAAAATGCCGGAGTACCGCTGCTTTCATCGTTTTTTTCATGGGACTAGTGTAATTGGATTGATATGTAGATGGAATTTGATCAGAAACTAAAACTGTCCAAAGACCTCTTTGCCAAAAGTACCGCGCTTATTCTGCGGTAGTGGTTGCCATAATCATGGGCAGACCTGATTTTCGTCAAGTGCGTATCGGCCTGATCTTGGGAGTTTTGCAGCTATTGATTGCAAAAACTCTACTCAATATTTCCTATGAAAACCATCGTCGTTGCCACAGACCTCACGGCCAACTCCAACAGAGCGGCCCACTTTGCCGCCCAACTCGCCCGCGATCAGGGGGCAAAACTCATTCTGCTCAATATATTTCGATACTGGCCCTCCAACCCCGCCGAGGTGGTCGGTGATTACCCGCTTAGCCGCGAGGAAATGCGCGAAAACCATCAGCGGGAGTTGGACAGTCTCGCTTCACTACTCATGAAGGAATATGGGACGGGCTTCGTCATCGAATCGCTAACCGAGGAGGGGTACGTCATCCCTACAGTCCAAGGAATCATAAAAGAAAAAAAGGCCGATCTATTGGTCATGTCTCCCGTAGGGTCAGCACCACAAGGCGCTCAGATCATGGGCAGCGTCGCCACGAAAATGGTCACGCAAACGCCAGTCCCGCTCCTGATTGTCCCACCCTCGCAACGGTACATCCCCTTCAGGAATGCGGTGCTGGCCGTTGACCTGGACACCCCCCCGGATGCTGTGGTGTTGGATACCATGATCAGGTTTGCCGAGCGGTTCGGCTGTGTGGTCAACGTCATTTCCGTGCATGACCAGCCGGAAGATTTGGCCATAAAAAAAAGAGCCGAACACATCCGGCATTTGCTGGCTTCGGTCCCCCATACCTTCACGGTAAAGAAAGGAAAGGAGATATACGAAACCCTGCTGAACTTCTCAGTGAGTACCAAAGCCGACCTGATGATGATGATGCCGCAGAAACAAGGCTGGTTTTGGAGCATCTTCAATCAAGGCGAGACCGAGCGGATGGCTCGCTTGACGGATATTCCGCTTCTGATCATTGCCTAAGAAGAGTAAGCGGACATCATTTTCACGCAAAGACAGCTAATTCTCCCTGAACTTTCCCACTATTTGTATGATTCCGATCACCTCGCCTTCGACCTTTGAAAAACCAACCGGACTCTCGGCCGAACAAGTCATTGCCGCCCGGAAAAAGTACGGCGCCAACCGCCTGAGCGCCCCTGCCGGGAGCAGAGGATGGCGGTTGGCGGGAGAGATCGTCTCGGAACCCATGTTCCTGCTACTGGCCGCCGCCAGTGCGCTCTACATCGTGCTGGGCGAGTGGCAGGAAGGGATCGTGTTGGGCGTAGCAATGGTTTTGGTGGCGGGCATTTCAATCTATCAGTCGGTTCGCAGCGACCGCGCGTTGCAGGCTCTGCGGAAACTCACCCGACCGACCGCCTCGGTGATGCGGGCCGGCCAACGCTGTAAGCTGGGTACAGAAGAGATCGTGGTAGGCGATTCGCTTTGGCTAACCGAGGGTGATACCATTCCCGCCGACGGCCAACTCCTCCAGGCCAACGATTGCTCTGTGGACGAGTCCACCCTCACCGGAGAATCCGTTCCTGTAGGAAAATCCGTTGTCGGAACGGATGATTTCTTCGCTGGCACCACCCTGGTTTCGGGCAGTGCCTACGTGCGGGTCACTGCCGTCGGCCAAAACACCGAATTCGGCAAATTAGGCCGCTCGCTTGAAGCCATAGAAATTGAAAAGACCCCGCTGCAAAGGCAAATAAATCGATTTGTCTTGCGCATGGCTATCGCGGGTTTTGTGGCATTCGCGATGGTGTGGGCCGTCAACTTCGCCCGCAGTGGCGACTGGGTCGCTTCCCTCTTGCTGGGTCTTACCCTGGCGATGGCGATCCTTCCCGAAGAAATTCCGGTGGCGTTCAGTAGTTTCATGGCCCTCGGTGCTGCCCGGATGGTCAAATTTGGCGTACTGACCAAACAACCGCAAACGGTGGAAAGCCTGGGTTCGGCCACCGTTATTTGCACCGATAAGACCGGGACAATCACCACGGAGGGCATGACGGTGGCCAAACTCTATGATGCTGAAACCCAAGCCGTCGTCGCGATCGATGACACGCTAACCGGGTCGGCCTCCAAAGTGCTGCTATTCGCCCGCCTTGCCTCCGAACTCGAACCGTTCGATCCGATGGAACGGGCCATCGTGGTGGCCTATAAAAGTATGGCTGTCGGAGTGGATGACAAGCCTGCTTCCATTCGCCATGAGTACCCGCTGGCCGGAACACCCCCGATGATGACGCACCTGTACGCCCTGGACGATGACCGGAGCCGGGTTGCTGGTAAAGGAGCCGTGGAGCGAATCGTGCGGGTGTGCCGCCTCGCACCCGCCGAGAAAAAGGAGGTGCAGCGGCAGGCCGAAAGTTTGTCGGCGCAGGGTTACCGGGTGCTCGGCGTAGCGGGTTGTTTCTGGTCCGGTACTGACTACCCGGAGGAACAGGATGATTTCGACTGGTTATTTCTGGGATTGCTGGCGTTGGAGAACCCACCGAAGCCCAACGCCCGTCGGGTGCTCGAACAGTTTGAGCAAGCCGGGATCTCGGTCAAAATGATTACGGGAGACTCCCCGGAAACGGCCCTGGCCATCGCCAGACAAATAGATCTTCCAGGCACGAACCGACTACTTACGGGCCAACAAGTCATGACACTGCCCGATGAGGCATTGAACATACAAGTGAAGGAGGTAAATGTTTTTGCCAGGATGTTCCCCGAAGCTAAACTCCGCGTAATTCGGGCCTTAAAGGAAAATGGCGAAGTGGTGGCCATGACCGGGGACGGCGTCAACGACGGCCCCGCCCTGAAAGCGGCTCATATCGGGGTGGCAATGGGGAAGCGGGGCACTGAATTTGCAAAGCAGGCCGCTTCGCTCGTGCTGGTTGACGACGACCTCGGGGGCATGGTAGACGCCATTGCCCAGGGGCGGCGTATCTACCAAAACTTCAAGCGGGCCGTGGGGTACATCGTGGCGATCCATGTCCCGATCATTCTCACCGTGACCTTACCGCTGCTTCTCGGCTGGCGCTACGCCAATCTGTTTTCGCCCGTCCATATCATCTTTTTCGAACTGGTGATGGGCCCCATCTGCTCGATCGCCTTTGAGAACGAACCCCCTGAATCCGACCTGATGCGCCAGAAGCCCCGAAACTTGAACGAGACTTTTTTTACGGCCCGCGAGCTCGGTTTCCGGGTGCTGCAGGGACTGTTGATTTCGGGGGCTACATTGGCGGTGTACTATGGGGTCATGCAGGCTGGTGGTACGGTGGAAAAGGTGCGGACTATGGCTTTCATTACCCTGGTGTTGAGTAATGTATGGCTTACACTGGTAGTTCGGTCAGACTTACAATCGCTGAAAGAGACCATCAGACGCCCTAACCGAGTACTTTGGTACCTGCTGGGTTTGAGTCTGCTGTTCCCTGCCGTGTTTTTGCTGCTCCCGCTGGTTCGGGATTTTGTCGGCTTCGCTCCGCTGTTGCCCGCCGAACTGGGCGTGTGCGTGGTGATATCCCTGGCTGGCGTGGCGTGGGTGGAGGTGTACAAGCTTTGGAAGCGCAGGAACACCTAATATCAATTATAATTCTCACTTTTATAATTTATAAGGCATGAATATCAGAAACTTACATACCAATCCAAAGAGCGTTTCATTGGTTGGACTCTTCAAGAACGACGAAACCACTGCGAACGCAGTGCAGATTTTACGCGGAGAATCGCTGCAAAAACATTTTTCCCATGTTCCCGCCTTGCTGCTGTGCGTGGAGGGAGAAGTGTTTTTTGAGGATGAAAACGGGACGGCGGTTTCCTTGAAGCCCGGCGATTACGTGGACATTGTGCCTATGGTAAAACATTGGGTGAAAGGGATAGAAACCAGCCAATTGATTCTGATTAAATGAAATAAATCTTCCATACTACATTGTAATGAAAGACTCTGGGATGAGAGTGATGAAAATAAACATAGTTTTGAGCATGATTTTGTGTTTTTAAACTACTGCAAAAGATGGATTCTGTCGGTTGAGTGTCTAATCCATGACCCGCTTTTTTAGTGTTTGAATTAACCGTAAGAGACTGTAAACTAAACTGTGTCACCTCACATTGAGGTAAAAATAACTAGATTCAAATCGTTATCAGACACAAACATGGAAACAGGACAAAATTTCGACTATGAGCGCTTCAAGGAAGAGGCGATACAGGGCCTTTC
>JBBSKK010000044.1:0-11825 GCA_038256395.1 Cytophagales bacterium
AAAGACTAAGTAACGAGGCTGCACTGCGCATGTTGCCCATTTCCGCTACAGTACAAAATTGTTCAATTCTATTGGTTTCCATATGGAACCAATCATATACATTTGATCAATATTCGTAACCATAAAAATAAGGGATAAAATGAACTACTGATTCTTCGCCTGTTGATTTTGCAATTAATTGGACCGCACAAACACTAGCCATCAATTGCCGGGCCTTTTAAGGCCCGGATTCAGGAGGATGAATTATTTTTCAAACCACTAATTGTGGCAAGAGGATCCGCCGATTTGAACACAAAACTTCCCGCCACCAGCACATCAGCCCCGGCGTCGATGAGTAGCGGCGCATTTTCATCGTTGATACCGCCATCCACCTCGATGTCGAAATTCACGCCCGCATCGGCCCGCAGCTCTACCAGTTCCCGCACCTTTCGGTAGGTGTTTTCGATAAAGCTTTGCCCGCCGAAACCCGGATTGACCGACATAATCAGTACCTGCGAAACTTCTCCCAAAATTTCTGATAAAAAGGCGACGGGCGTGTGCGGGTTGATCGCCACGCTCGCCAATGCTCCCAACTCCTTGATGTGCTGCAAGGTTCGGTGCAAGTTGGGGCAAGCCTCGAAATGAACCGTAATAATGTCGGCTCCGGCTTCCCGGAAATCTTCCAAGTATTTATCTGGTTCCACGATCATCAGGTGGACATCGAGCGGCTTTTCGGCGTGGCGTTTTACCGCCGCGCAGACGGGCATTCCAAACGAAAGGTTGGGGACGAAACGGCCATCCATGATGTCCACGTGGATGTAGTCCGCCGCACTGCGATTGAGCATTTCGACGTCGCGCTGTAAGTTGGCGAAGTCGGCGGCCAGGATTGAGGGAGCGATTAGGGGCATAGGGGCAGTCGGGGGTCGGGTTTCGGCTTTCGGCCTGGTTTAGATAGCGAACACCATTATTCGATAATGAAATTCCTAGAAAAGCCGAAAGCCGACTGCCGAAAGCCGATTGCTTTCATTAGTTTTGAACGAAAATAGGCAATTCTGCTGCTATTTCAGCATTTAAAAGGGTATTTGAATGCAAAGTGATTGATTTTCAAAAATATAGATTTTATGAATCCTGCCGCCCGCGTCGCCCAACTAAGTGAAAAACTGAATTATTACAATAGCCGCTACTATCAGGAGAGCGTTTCCGAGGTTTCCGATCAGGAATTCGACTTGCTTTTAAAAGAATTGTCGGCGCTGGAAAATGAATTCCCCGAACTCAAAAAAGCGGACTCGCCCACGCAGCGCGTCGGCGGGACGATCACGAAGGAATTTCCGACGGTGTATCACCGCTACCCGATGCAGTCGCTGGACAATACTTATAATGAGCAGGAACTACGCGATTTCGACGAGCGGGTACAGAAACTCCTGCCCGAGGAGAAGTACGAATACATCTGCGAACTCAAATTCGACGGAATTTCGCTGAGTTTCACCTACGAAGACGGAATCCTGAAACAGGGCGTCACACGCGGCGACGGCAGCTGGGGCGATGATATTACGGAAAATGTGAAGACGATTCGTTCGCTACCATTGCGGGTAAAAGCAGAAAATATTCCGCCTATTTTTGAGGTGCGGGGTGAGGGTTTTATGCCTTTGCGCTCCTTCGAGCGGCTCAACGCCGAATTGGACGCCACGGGCGATGCCCCCTACGCCAATCCGCGCAATGCCGCTTCGGGCGCTTTCAAGCTGCAGGATTCCTCCGAAACCGCCCGGCGCGGACTGGATTGCTACGTCTATTCCTTTTTGAGCGATGAGGAGGTTTTCAAATCCCACGAAGAAAGTATGCTGACTTTGCAAAGTTGGGGTTTCAACGTGTCGCCCGGCTGGAAAAAATGTCAGTCCATAGACGAAGCGCTTGAATTTATTCACGCCTGGGAGGAAAAACGCTTCGAACTTCCCCTAGCCACCGACGGTATCGTACTGAAAATCAATTCTTACGCCCAGCAGCGCGAACTCGGTAGTACCTCCAAGAGTCCGCGCTGGGCTATTGCTTTCAAGTACAAAGCCGAAAATAAACCCGCTCTGTTGCGCTTCGTTTCCTACCAGGTGGGCCGCACGGGGGCCGTCACACCCGTGGCCAACCTGTCAGGCTTGCACGAGCGCGACAAACCTTACGACAAAGTGAAAGGCGTACATTTGTCGGGAACCCAGGTCAAACGCGCCACACTGCACAACGCCAACGAACTCGAACGGCTGGAACTGCGCATCGGCGATACGGTTTTTGTGGAAAAAAGCGGAGAAATTATTCCCAAAATCACGGCCGTCGATCACACGCAGCGCGGCCTGTTCGACACCGAACCCATACATTTCCCGACCCACTGTCCCGAATGCGGCACCGAACTGGTGCGCCACGAGGGCGAAGTGGCTTTTTACTGTCCCAACGAGCGTGTTTGCCCGCCGCAGTTACGTGGCAAAATCGAACATTTCATCCAGCGCCGGGCCATGAACATCGACAGCTTGGGCGAGGGAAAAATTGAACTGCTTTTCGATAAGGGTCTGATACACACGGTCGCCGACTTGTACGACCTAACCTACGACGATCTGCTGGGTCTGGAAAAGAACATTTACAACGAAGAAACGGGCAAGACGAAGAAAATAAGTTTTCGGGAAAAGACGGTCGAGAATATTTTGAAAGGAATCGAAAGCTCCAAAAAAGCTCCCCTCAAAAACTTTTTCTTCGGCCTTGGCATCCGTTATGTCGGCGCAACAGTGGGCGAAAAGCTGGCCAACTACTTCCGAAACATGGACGTGCTGATGAACGCCACACTGGAAGAACTCGTCAACGTACCCGAAATTGGCGACCGCATCGCCCAAAGCGTGAAGGAATACTTCGCCGCCCCGGAGAACCAGCAACTCATCGAGCGCCTGCGGAAGGCAGGTCTCACTTTCGAGACGGACGATAAACCCGTAGAAATGGAAGGCGAAGTCCTGGCCGGCAAAACTTTCGTCATTTCGGGTGTTTTCCAAAACTTCGACCGCGACGAGTTGAAAACCAAGATCGAAGCCAACGGTGGCCGCGTCCTCAGCGGCGTCTCGGGCAAGCTCAACTATCTGCTGGCGGGCGACAACATGGGGCCGTCCAAGCTGGAAAAAGCCAAAAGATTAGGCGTCACGGTGCTGTCGGAGGAGGAATTTCTAGCAATTTTGAATGATAGAATGATAGAATGATAGAATAAAACGCTTTCATTTGCACCACCCTATTCACTCAATCACTCACTGCACGGGCTGCCGCCTCGGGGCGCCCTGCCGTCTATCATTCAAAATTAATGCATACCGAATTCAAAGGCGTGGGCGTGGCCCTGGTAACTCCCTTCAAAGAAAACCTCGATATAGATTTCGACAGCTTAAAGAAACTAATCGAGTTCGTGTCCGAAGGAGGAAGCGACTACCTGGTCGTCAATGGCACCACGGGCGAGTCGCCGACGACCACTTTCGAAGAAAAACAGGCGCTCTTAAAATTCACCAAAGAAAATAACCCGAAGAGATTGCCCATCGTGTTTGGGCTGGGTGGAAACGACACGCGTCAGGTTTTGGCCAACATCTCCGCGACCGATTTCTCGGGCGTGGACGCCGTACTTTCCGTTTGTCCTTACTATAATAAACCTACTCAAGCGGGCATCATCGCGCACTTCACCGCTATCGCCGACGCCTCGCCGGTGCCCGTGCTGCTGTACAACGTACCGGGCCGCACG
Organism: Cytophagales bacterium; assembly: GCA_038256395.1. Taxonomy (GTDB): domain Bacteria; phylum Bacteroidota; class Bacteroidia; order Cytophagales; family Spirosomataceae; genus Persicitalea. The sequence goes on from JBBSKK010000044.1 coordinate 3,725, forward strand.
GTGGTGAATATGAAGCCTGCCACTATTTTTGAATTGTCCCAGCACCCCAACATCATCGGGCTGAAAGACGCTTGCTCCACCATCGAGCAGTACATGGAAATCGCCTGGAAGGCACCGAAGGATTTTTTGCTGCTGTCGGGGGATGACAACCTCGTGGTACCGATGATTAGCATCGGCTGGCACGGCGTGATTTCCGTCATTGCCAATGGATTCCCAAAAGAATTCCATGACCTGACCTGGCACGCGCTGGAAGGTCGCTTTGCGGCGGCGGCGGCGTTGCAGTTTTCGTTCATCGACTTCGACACCCTGCTCTACGCCGAAGCTAACCCGGTGGGAATTAAGGAATGTCTGGCCATAAAAGGCGTCTGTAGTTCCGAAGTACGGCTACCCTTGTTAAAGGCCTCCTCGGAGCTTTCCGGCAAACTACGCTCGGCGATGGAGCGAGAAGGCTTCCTTTAACGAAACACCGCATTCCCAAACAGCAGCTTCCCGTTATACCAAAAGCCTCGGAACAGGGGATTATCAGCCATATAGATAACCTGCCCTTTCCCCATTTCCTGCACGCCGAAAACCAGCGTATTTTTTAATTTCTTCTTGGCGTTGTCCCCCGCAAAACCCGCCAGATAACTGTCGTCCTCCAAATACCCCACATTCCAGCCATCGGGTAGATATTCCAAATCGTAAGCACTGCGAATCAAACCGTAGTAATCGCCAGAATATCCGAACGCGAGCGGGTGCGTCGTATCCAACTTTACCCGAAAAATACTGCCTGGCGTATCATCACTCGCCGACTCGCGCTCGCGGTTGGCATAAATTTTCAGCGGCGATTCTTTGTCTTTCTTGTCGTCTGATTTTTTGGCTTTAATGTCGAAACCGCGCTTGTCGGCGAAGGCCGTCACGGCTTTCTCCATCGCGATGAGCTTGCCGCCATTCCTGATCCACTCGGTGAGTTGGGTCAGGGCGCTTTCGGTTAGGATTTTGCCATAGCTTCCCGTCGGCATAATAAGCACGTCGATTTCATTCCAGGGAAGGCGGGAAAAATTCTCTCCCTCTACTACCGAAATCGAGTAGTGAATCTGCTGCTCGAAGTAGTGCCACACCTCCCCAAAAGCCAGCGACGATACGCCCTCCCCCGCCAGCACGGCCACCTTGGGAGCGGTGAGTGGTGCCACAGTATAGGAACCGAAATCGGAGCCAGACGTGACGAAGCCCGTCTGCACGGGCGTGAGCGTGACGTGGCTTTCGTTGGCGGTTTGCGTCAGCATTTTGTCAAAATCCGCGCCCATCACCTCGTTGCCCTTGCGGGTAATGACCAGCGTTCCAGCGCCGAAACTTTGGTTGTCGATCTCGAAGGGAACATTAGAAGTGCGCAGCCGGATTTTCTGGTCAAGAATTTTGGCTAAAAACTTTAAATCGTCCAAAGAATTCCAGCGTACCAGGTAGGCGTAAGGAGCTTTGGAAGGAACTGTATTGTTGGTAGTTTTCGGCTGATAGGCGGCGGGTGTCATTTTATCCTTCAAACCGTAGGCATCCAGCCCATAAGCGTAGGCCAACCCCCAACTGGTAATGTCATAGGTGATGGAATCCTCCAACTCGGGTTTAGCTTCAAACAGGATTTTTAACAGAGAAGATTTGGGTTGGTAGGCACTAATGAGCAAATCGCCACTTTCAAATTTTCCGTTTTCATCTTTCAAATCAGCCAGATTCGTGGCTTTGGCCGAAAAATCCTTGCCCGCCTGACCGTAGCGGATGCCCTGCTTGTCCAGCAACTCCGTCAACGCGCGCACCCGGCCTTCGTTGCCTTTGGACTTGACCACGTAGGTCTTGAAATTGCCGATGGGATCGTTTTGCGCCTTTTCATGATATTTTCTAAATTCCTGCACCGTCTGCTCGGCCCGCGACGAAATGGCTTCCAGGGAGGACATGCTCGTGGCGAAATGGTGGTCGATGCGGGACGACAGCGTCAGCGTATCGCCTTCATCCTCGCGGGCGATGGCCACGCCGGCCCGGCCCCCGCCGCCCTGCTCGTAGGTCATGCCGATTGCGCCGTTGTAGGTCGGCCAGGTGTCGCCGTAGCTGGGGTAGAAAAGATCGTAGTTGTTGCGGGTAAAGTACAGCCAACTGTTTTTGTCGAAATACTTCCGGCTATAAGTTCCCAGAATATTATTGAACTCGCGCTGCCAGGTGGTGATATCCTTGTGAAAAGGCTTGGAAGCGGGCGGAAAATAGTAGGAAGCCGCCGAACCCATCTCGTGGAAGTCGGCGTGCAGGTGTGGCATCCACTGGTTATACAGCTTGACGCGCTCCTGCGATTCCTTCTGCACTTGCCAGGCCCAATCGCGATTGAGGTCGAAGAGGTAGTGGTTGGGCCTGCCGCCGGGCCAGGGTTCGTTGTGTTCCCAAGACCAGGGCGTGGGGTTATTGGGCATTCCCATCACGCGGTTGTACCACTGCGCGTAACGGTCGCGACCATCTGGATTGATGCAGGGATCGAGAATTACGACGGTATTTTTCAGGATTTCCTGGGTAGTGGGATTACTGGTGTTCAGCAATTCGTATATCACTTTCATTACCGACTCGGACGACACCGCCTCGTTGCCGTGAACGTTGTAGCTCAGCCACGCAATGGCCGGAACCATGCCCGACGGACTACCCGGCAGCATCCCGATGCTTTTCAGGTTATCGGTCCGAATAGTTTCGATTCGTGCCAGGTTCTCGGGCGAAGCCACCACGGCCACCAACAGCGGACGGCCTTCGTAGGTGGAGCCGTAGGGGATGAGTTTGACGCGGTCGGAATTTTTCTCGGCCAGCGTTTTGACGTAATCGGCGATGCGGTGGTGGAAGGAGAAGCGACTACCCAGCGGGTAGCCGAGGAAAGATTCTGGGGTAGGGTTTTGGGCAAAAATCGGGCAAGCGAAGGCAAGCAGAAAAAGTGAGAATACGGTTTTTTTCATCGGGGTGATTTAGAAGAACAGAAAGCAGATTCCAAAAATACCAAAAATTGTCGTTTTCTGGCGTTGTTTGGCTCATTGGTCTTGAAATATTGAAATTAATGGGCTCGAACCAACTGGAAATGAACCCTTTCAAAAATACCTACCATTTTTTTGCGGGAAGGTTTTGGATATTTAAAATCAACCTACCATCTTTGCACCACGTTTTCAGGAAATGAAAACGGAACTGAAAGGAAAGGTGTTTTCCATACACGAAAAAAAGGGACCAGTCGGCCCATTCGTCTAGCGGTTAGGACACGACCCTTTCACGGTTGAAACAGGGGTTCGATTCCCCTATGGGTCACGCAAGTGGCTTATATTGCCGACAAAAGAAAAGCCCGCCAATTTGGTGGGCTTTTCTTTTATAATCCAGTCTTAAAAGGATATAATCCAGTCTTAAAAGGCTCCTCTGTACAAACTCGGCCAGTTCCCATAAAGCTGAATAATCTCCACCTTTCCATTAGGAAGCCGAATCGTCAACTCCCTCGACACATTGGGTTTCTGAAAAGAGTCGATGCCCAGCACCGCGATTTTGCCATTATTCACCACCGCCATCACAAACGGCTCCCGCCGCGCGGCGGACTGAACGGCCTGATCCACGGTGGCTTTACGCCAATCGCCGTCTATTTTGTAGTCCAGGTCTACTTTCTTGCCGCCGACCAGAATATCCTCCACCTGCTTGGCCATCCAATTTCCCAGGACGTAGAACTCCGTGGGATAATCCCAGTAGCGCGGCGATTGGGGGCGGCTGGGTCGGCCCTGTAAGCGGGAGTGGTCGGTTCTACCATCGGCTGCAAACCATTCGTAGCCGTACCAGTCGTCTTTGCTCAGCAGGTAGTTGTTCGCCCCTCGGCCGAGCGGCTGGTTGTCATGCCAGAGGTAATAGCCATCGGCCTCGATAAAAGAAAACAACGACAGACCAAGAGCCTGACTGGCGGGCATCAGGGCCAACTGATTAAAGATAATATCACCTTTTGGGGCTGTCGTATGCACCACCCACGGAATGGCGGGATCGTTATAGCGAGCCATATCGCGATTCCACGCGAACCAAAGCGTTTTGTTGTTCTTTTGGTAGGGAAAAAGACGGTTGATGCGCGAGGTATGGATGGCCGAAAGAATCAAATAGTTGCTGGGCGTTATTCCATCCGGGTCATTGGAAAAGAACGAAACCGGATAAACATCGACCATGTTGATCGAAAAATAATCCGCCATACTCTCGCCCTGGACGTTGGGAGTCAAGTTATTATTGGTAGGCTGCGGACTGCTGTACTCCTTGCTGAAAAAGGCAGGATCGATTTTGTCGCTTTGGTCGCTCCAAAAATTGCGATTTCGGGAGGCCGAGCCTCCCCAGTAGTCGAAAATCGCCGTGTTCGGTAGCCTCTTATGCAAGCGCCGGGAAAACCACAGCAGGCGTTTCTTGATTTCCGGCTTATAGTCGCGGTTCCAAAACTCAAAATCATAGGCATAGACACCTACGGGAAATACACCGTCGGCTATGGCTTCTACCTCTTTTTGGGAGAGAGAGGAAAACCAGGCTTCATCTTTATCACTGAAAAAGTTGGGCGTCTCCGTCCAGTGAAGTTTTTCGGTGGGTACTCCAGCCTCATGCTCCCCCCGGGACAAATGCGTAATCCCCCGTTTGAAATAGTTTTCCGATGGTACTTCGGCGTTTAAACGATATTGTAAGGCCAGTTTTCCCTCAATTGGGTCAAATTTAGGAAACTTGGTGTCGAACTGGACGTTCATTTCGCGGGAGAGACTAAACCAATCAGGAATGGCAATGGGTGTCAGGCTCGACGGGGTTACTATCGCTTCGGACGTTGGCTCGATCCAGATATTCTGCTGCCGAATCGTGCGGTTGCGCAGCTTGTTCCACCACTCACCGTAGGGCGCGTCGATCCAGCAGGTGGTGACAGAGTACAAGTAGCCCGGCTGGACTTCGATACCGTTATCGAGTCCCTCCACTACCCTATTATCAATGAGATAATAGCGATTTCGCCCGTCCTTGTAATTGGCAAAATCTTTCAGGTAAAGCTTGCCATTGGCTTTGACGGGACGCACGTCCAGCATAATGTCCTCGCTGCCGTGCCGTATCCAGGCGTCAGCAGCTAATCCGGCGTTGGCTTTTCTGACGTCAAACTCAAATTCCGCCACCGTGAAGCAGCCGGGCTGCGACAAGCTTTCGATTCTGACCGTAGCCGGGCCGTTGGAAAGGGGAAGGTCGGTCAGCGTAAACCAGGTGCCGGGGCGGTGGGGCGAGTTGGGGAAATTATATTTCCGGCTTTTCTGAGCAATCTCGACCTTGTAGGGAGCCAGTCCGCCTACGGAGGCGTACAGTTCGAACTGTATCTCGCGCCCAATCTGCTTGTAATGCCGGACAGCCAAGTCGCAGTCGGAGGTGCCCGCAATATTCTTGGCCAGCGGAAAATCCTCCGCCTCCATTTTGTACGCTACCGTGTCGCTGGGGCCAAATCTTTTCCAGGCCCAGGTGGCCGATCCGGCCAGCAACATGGCTACGACGGCGAGAAGAACAATGGCGTTTTTTGACAATGGACGGTCTGACATTTAGTTTACGGAACTATTCATTTTACCACCAGCGGTAAAAAAGACCTACGGTGGCGTTGAACTGACCTACGCCCTTGTCGATGTAGTCATAATTCAACGAAGTCTGATTGTACTTTACCCGGACATCGGCCCCGATGGCACCGTCCTTCTTAAACAGGAATTTGGCTCCTATTGCGCCGCCGTACGTCAGCTTTACCATCTGCTTCTGATTGGCCAGCGAACCGTAATAAAGAGTATACGTCAGAAGATCGGCACCGACGGCCGCCTGCACATAAGGGCGAATCATGGCGTTGGGTTTGGCAAAGTAATAACTCAGTACGCCCTGAATCGGCATGAGGTCGATGGTGCGGGTTTGCACGGCAGAAATCTCCCCCTCCTCGGAATTGTAAATAGCGCGGGGAAGCCGCTGGGAGTAAAACGTTTTGCCCACTTCTACCCCAATGGAAATCGGTTTTTGGAGAACCCAATCTACCGACAGGGAGTAGTTCTTAATAGTAGGCTTGTCGATGTAGCCGCTGGAAAATGGGCCGATGGGAATTCCCGCTCCTCCACGAAGCGTAGCGACGTAGTGCGAGTAGCGGTCGTAGGGCGAGGGCAGATTATACAATTGTGGATTTTGCTGCGCGAGGGCAGGGGCGCTCAGGGTCAAGCCCAGGAGCAGAGTTTTTATGATATTCATTTTAGTATTTCAAAGTTCAGGATAAAGTCGGGATGCCAAAAAGCATCCATCAATTGATTTTCAGGTAGCTGGATTGCTCAAAAACCGAGCGTACCATCGTGTCGAAATCTACACCATCGAACAAGCCATTTCCCCTGATGGAAGCATTCCAGATCACGTTATACTTCTCGTTCTGGACATCGGGGTTTTTGAAATCGAGCATTTCTAAATACCAGTAAGCTTCGCGTGTCTGGACATAAGAATAGGAAGATGGGTAGCCATAGCCGTAGCCGGGATTAAACCCGCCACCGAAGCCCCCGCCCCAATAATTACCGAAATAGGGGTTGGGTTGTGATACAACATTAAGATAGGCATTACGAACCTGCGCCACGTTGATTCCCACATCGGGCTTCTCCTTGGGGCTGACATATTCATAGCCCAGATTCTTCATTTGTTGTATTATGGTATTCAAAAACTGCACGTCGGTACTTGTAAGTGAGGCACCACCGCGCTGGTTACCGAGAATCAGCACCGAGTCCACGATGCTAAATGTTTTGAACTGCTTGAAATTGACGGATTTATCGTGGTTAGTGATGAAAACCTGCGAATCTTCCACCGTTAAATCACTTAACGGGTCGTTCTGACAGGCAGCGAAAAGTCCGATTAGAGCGAATAGCCCCAGTATTTTGATGTTTTTCATGGGTTAAATTGATTTGAAGTTGTCTTAGTAACGTATTTAATAGCAGAATCATTTTATTGGACAAAACATAGTACAAGCCGACCGGGTTTAATTGGAGATAAGGTCGCTGAATGGCGAAAAAATTTACTTTAACGAGTTATTTAACTGCCTATGAGTGCCTTAGGATATAGCTTTAACTTGTAAGATATACTTTCTATGGTTAAAATATCGTGCCTTGCTCTCACGTAAAAAAATCGGATGCTAAAGATTGCCCATTGCCCCATCTATTCCCACCCCTTGCCGGAGGGACATCGCTTTCCGATGGTAAAATACGAACTCATTCCCGAGCAACTAATCTACGAAGGCACCTGCACCCGCGAGAATTTCTTTTGCCCCAAAGCATTGGATGAGAAATGGATATTGGGCGTCCATGATAAGGATTACTGGCTGGGCCTGAAAAATGGCACCACTTCTCCCAAAATGATGCGTCGAATCGGCTTTCCGCTTACACCCCAACTGGTGGAGCGAGAAACGGTCATCGCGCAGGGCACAATAGACTGCTGCCACTTTGCTAAACGGAATGGCATTGCCATGAACGTGGCCGGAGGAACGCATCACGCTTTCCCCGACAAAGGCGAGGGATTTTGTCTCCTGAACGACATCGGGATTGCGGCAAACTATATGCTTGAAATGAAATTGGCCAAGCGAATTATAGTCATAGATCTGGACGTTCATCAGGGCAACGGCACGGCGGTTATGTTTCAGAATGAATCCCGCGTATTCACTTTTTCGATGCACGGCAAGGACAATTATCCATTACACAAAGAAAAATCCAACTTGGATATTCCGCTTGAAACCGGAACTTCCGACGAAACATATCTCAGCAAATTGAGCGATAATTTGCCTAAATTGATTGAGAATCATCGACCCGATTTTATCTTTTATTTATCCGGGGTGGATGTTCTCGAAACCGACAAATTAGGCCATCTGGCCGTCAGCCGCGAAGGTTGCCGACAACGGGACGAATACGTGTTGGGTGAGTTCAAACGGCGGAACATCCCGGTCGTCGTGTCGATGGGCGGGGGGTACTCGCCCCGGCTGACCGACCTCGTGGAAGCGCACTGCAATACCTTCCGCATGGCGCAGAAACTCTATTTTTAATTTGATTTTCTGGAAAAAAGCGTGGATTTTGCGGGGTAAAATCAAAAC
>JBBSKK010000045.1:0-11793 GCA_038256395.1 Cytophagales bacterium
AGTCCTCAATGTCGTCCTCGGCGTAGAAGTTGGTGTAGGGGTCGAGGGGTTTTAGCATCTGGTCGATGCTGGTTTTGATGACGGTATTGGGGTTGATCTCGTCCACATAATAGGCATTCAGCTCTTTGAAAAGCGTGGCGTAGATGTCGAGGTTGCGGGCGATCTCGAACAGGCGATCGTCCTGCTTGAAGGAAACGAACAACAGGCCCGCCACGACGGGGACGGCGAGTAAGAAGGAGCGGAAGTATTTTTTCATAACGAGGCTTCGGCTGGATCGCCAGCCCGGTACGCTCAGCGTGACAGGACATTCGGCGTTCAACCTTTTGGATTTTCTTGTAAGTAAAAATTTCAGAGAGAAGGTGGCGTGACCATTTTCTGCAAGGTCTTTGCCATCGACTTTTCAATAACGCCGTAGGGGCTTATTTCTTTTGCAATATACAGAAAAGCCACGGAAGAGGGTCGGGGCGCTTGGGCATTCTCGGTCAGGATGTGTTTGTGCAGGCGGTACGCTTCGCGGCAGCGTCGCCGGATGAGGTTACGGTCCACGGCCCGCTTGAAGTTGCGCTTGGAGACTGAGAAGAGAACCTGAGCGTGGGGGCGTGGCGGCGTGGGGGCGAGTTTCCCTTCTCCCATCTCCCTTTTCCCTTCCTCCTTTACATACAGCACCCGAAAGGGAAAGTGGTAGAAGGTTTGAACTTCGGGGTTGCCACGCTTAAAAAGCCGGTCGATTATCGACCGGCTTCGTAATTTTTCGTCTTTTTTAAAAGTCTTTTTCAAGCTTACGTCACAAAACAGCTTTTGAAATAATCCAACAAGCCATCTTATCCGACGCCAGCCCGACGACCTTCTTTTATTGCTTGTGGCGCTTCTCGTCGGACACGCTCAGCTTGTGGCGGCCCTTAGCACGGCGGCGCTTAATCACGTTCCGACCGTTGGCGGTGGACATGCGCTCCATGAATCCGTGCTTGTTGCGGCGCTTGCGCTTGGAGGGTTGGTAAGTGCGTTTCATCTCAGTATCAAATTTATAGCTCTAAAAACAATCGGTTTTTCTGATTTGGGCTGGCAAAGGTAAGGAAATTTTGAAAAGGATGCCAGAATCCTTGAAAAGGTTTTTTGGACAATACCACAGTCTGAGCGGGAGATGAGTGAAAATGTTTATTTTTGAAAATTGATGTGAATTATTTAGGCACCGGGCGCGCTTTGCAGCGCACTGACCCCTTCCGCCGAAAGAGTGAGTCTGACCCCTCGCATCACTTTGATTGACAGGATCATAAGTAGGAAATCATGCCTCATTTGTTTAGTCCAAATCAATTGTGTAAAAAATAAATCAACACAAACAAGAATTTTTTCTAAAAAAACCTGTTAAAAATTACCGGAAGATGCAGAATTTCATACTTTTGCACTCCAAAAAATGGACTGAACACTAAAATTTGATTTTGACATTATGTACTGGACACTAGAACTGGCATCCTATTTGGAAGATGCGCCCTGGCCAGCTACCAAGGACGAACTCATCGACTTTGCCATTCGTACCGGAGCCCCGCTGGAGGTGGTCGAAAACCTACAGGAACTTGAAGACGACGGTCAGCCCTACGAAAGTATCGAGGAGATTTGGCCCGATTACCCCACGAAAGAAGACTTCTTTTTTAACGAAGACGAATATTGATTGGGCGGTCAGCTATCGGCTATCGGCTATCGGCTTGGTTTTACCCGTAGGCTGATCGTCTTCCTGATTTATATTTTTTGCAAAAGAAAGACGCGCGACAGCGTCTTTTTTTAGTTTACTTCCTCCTGGCTTTTAGGCCTGCTCATAGCCTTTGTCTCATATTTTTTGGGGGCATAGAGGAAGCCGAATGCCTCGGCTCCTTCCCGCTCGTGTACTTTGTGGTGAATGTAGTGCGCCTTCATGATGCGCTTCATGTAAGGGCTGCGCGGCTGGTATTTGGTTTTGATGCGGCGGTGAACGATCACGTCGTGGAAGGCAAAGTAGGCCACGCCATAGAGCGAAATGCCGAAACCGATCCACATAAGGAACCGTCGCGACGCTACCTCCGACCCCAGCACGATCAGCGCCGTGGCCGTGATGCCAAAGATGATGCCGAACCAGTCGTTGCGCTCCCACCAGTGCTTGTGCGGCGCGTGGTGCGACTCGTGCCAGCGCCACATGACGCCGTGCATGACGTACTTGTGCGTAAACCAGGCGAAGCCTTCCATAAAGACGAAGGTAGCCAGCATCATTAAGATATTGAGAAACAAACTCATGCGTTGGAACTAAGAAATCGAGAAGTACGGTGTTGCCTTTTCAGGGAACGGCTTTTCTGCAAAAAACATTTTGAAGGGAGCAAATGTTGAGAAAAAAATATGGAAAGGCGTTTTTTTTAAGCACAAAAGCACCTACTTTTAGAAAACCTATCTTCCATCCAATTCCTAAGAACGATGGACCTACGAACACTCCGGGAATTAGTCCGGCAAGGCGAGGGTGACAATCTGGAATTCAAGCTCAAATCCAGTCACCCCGAAAAAATAGTCCGTGAAATGGTGGCCTTCGCCAACTCCGGAGGCGGCAAGCTGCTCGTCGGCATCGGCGACGACAAGAGCATCAAGGGCCTTAAGTACGCCGACGAGGATGAATACATCCTCGAACGGGCCATCCAAAAGCTCTGCACCCCCGAACTCCCTTATCACGTCGAGCGCGTACCACTCACCGACGAGCGCGAGGTGCTGGTGTTCCACATCCACCGCAGCACCGAAAAACCCCACGCTGTGCTGGACGAGTCCGGCAAAAAGAAAACCTACGTGCGGGTGAAGGATCGGTCGGTGCAGGCCAGCCGCGAGATGCGGGAAATTCTGAAGCGCACCCGCCGCCAGCGCGACATCCGCTTCAACTACGGCGAGAAGGAAAAAAAACTGATGCAGTTGCTCGACGCCCAGCAGAGCGTCACCGTCGATTCGTTCGCCACTTCGGTGGGCATCACCCGCAATATGGCCTCGCGGACGCTGATTCTGCTGGTGCTGGCCAATGTGCTGGAAGTACATCCCGGCGAGATTCGCGACCAGTTCACGATGGCAATGATGTGAGTGGCTAATAGAGTGCGACGAATGGTTTTCGGCTATGCGGACTTAGCAGGCGACAGCGACCAACTTGTCTAATTTTACGCTTGAAATCCATCTTCCAGCATCAAATCCCAGAGATTCATCTGATAATCGTCGATGACGGTAAACGGTAAATCCCAACGAATGAACTTCCATTCCTGCAAATTGTCGGCTACCAGAATCCGCTGAGAGGAAGGGAAAACCCAGATCACCCGTTCGACGCCCCATTCAAGCAGCCGCTCGGTTTTTTTGTGGAAATAGTCTTCCTCGCTGGTAAAATAGTTGGATTCGTCGGCTCGGATATCCACTTCTATGACTACGCTTGGTGGCGTTTTGGCATATTTGGTGGAATGAAGCTCATTTTTCAACATACCTTCCCGATAAATGGCTATATCTGCCGAGAAATTGGTGTCTTTGGCAGCATGAAGACCTAGTTCTCCTGGTCCAAAGCGATAGATTCTGGGAAGAATCATCATCAGGTGCCTATTGATAATATTGGTGATGTTCCATTGCAATAAGCTCGTTCCCATATTGAACTCTTCGATTTTTTTCAGCCCCAACACATAATCCTTGTACCCTTTTCGGTAGATCGGGTGGCCGTCGAACTCTTCATAAATCAGTATTTTGGGAATGTCCGATACCTGCGATGCCTTTTCCATAACCGTTCATTTGGTGAATTCTTTCAAAGATAGCCAAAAAGCGCCATATTGAGGAAGGCTTGCAATACCCGGTATGGCAAGGTAACCGTCATCACTAGATCGCCAGTCCACTCATCATTTATCATTCGATTTTTATGTCCAAGTACGTCGCCGCCATCGACCAAGGCACCACCAGCACCCGCTGCATCCTCTTCGACCGCCAGGGGAACATCGTTTCCGTGGGCCAGAAGGAACATGAACAGATTTACCCCAAGCCCGGCTGGGTGGAACACAATCCCGACGAAATCTGGAAAAATACCCTGGAAGTCATCGCCCTGGCCCGCATTAAGGCATCGGCCACGGCGGGTGACGTGGCAGCCGTCGGCATTACCAACCAGCGCGAAACGACCGTCGTTTGGAATCGCCGCACGGGAAAACCCTACCACAACGCGCTGGTCTGGCAGGACACGCGCACGGGCGCTTTGGTGGCGAAATACGAGCAGGAGGGCGGCATCGACCGCTTCCGCGCCATCACGGGGCTGCCGCTGGCGACGTATTTCAGCGGGCTGAAACTAAAATGGCTGCTGGACAACGTCGAAGGCCTCCGCGCCGACGCCGAGAAAGGCGACGCGCTCTTCGGCAACATGGATGCCTTCCTGATTTGGAACCTGACGGGCGGCGCGAAGGGAAGCGGCCCCCGGGGCGGCATCCACGTCACAGACGTCACTAACGCTAGCCGCACCCAGCTCATGAACTTGCGGACACTGCAATGGGATGCCTCGATGTTAAAAGCCTTCGACATTCCGCCAGCCATGCTCCCCGCCATCAAAAGCAGCAGCGAGGTGTATGGCCAGGTGGTGTCGGAGTCCCTGCCGGGCGTTCCCGTCGCCGGGGCTTTGGGCGACCAGCACGCGGCCCTCGTCGGCCAGGCGTGTTTCGAGCCGGGCATGGCCAAGAACACCTACGGCACGGGCTGTTTTTTGGTGATGAATACTGGCAACGAGTTGCAGGTGTCGGAAAAAGGCTTGCTGACGACGATCGCCTACAAATTCGGCGACCAGCCCGTGCAGTACGCCCTGGAAGGCAGCATCGCCATCGCCGGAGCGCTGGTGCAGTGGGTGCGGGATAATTTGGGATTGATCGAAAAGAGCAGCGACATCGAGCCGTTGGCCCAAAGCGTGGCCGACAACGGCGGGGCCTACTTCGTCCCGGCCTTCTCGGGCCTTTACGCCCCCTACTGGCGCAACGACGCCCGCGGCGTCATCGCCGGACTGACGCGCTACGTCACGAAGGGCCACATCGCCCGCGCCGTGCTGGAAGCTACCGCCTACCAAACCGTGGATGTGGTAAACGCGATGCAGGAAGACTCAGGAATAGAATTGAAATCGCTGCGCGTGGATGGCGGCATGGTGGCCAACCAAATGCTCATGCAATTTCAGTCCGACATGCTGAATGCCCAGGTCGTAGCCCCCGCCGTGGCCGAAACTACCGCCCTGGGTGCCGCCTACGCCGCCGGGCTGGCCGTGGGCTACTGGAAGAACCTGGACGACCTGCGCAAAAACTGGGCGATCGCCCAGACCTGGAACCCGAACATGGACGAAGCACAACGCACCGACCTTTACAAAGGCTGGCAGAAGGCGGTGACGAAGTCGTTTGGCTGGGAGGAGTGAGGAGAGACAAAACCACTTCAAGAACCCACCGCTACTTTTGGTGAGGTTCGGTGGCTAAACAGACTACGCGCCGCGCCGCCCTCGGCCCACTCCGCCACCGGAATAAACCGGGCAAACAACTCCTCTTTGTACCAGCCCCGCTGGCGGGTGCGCTTCACAATCTCTTTGTGGCCGGGTTGTTGGTAGGCGAATTTTTTCAGCGATTCCACACTATCCCAAACGCTGACCGTGGCCTGTTGGGTAATGGGGTTTTCACCAATGCCCAGTGCGAGCAGTACGCCTTCGGACTGGCTGAGGGAAGCGTGGGCCTTCGGGACGTGCCGCCAGAAATCAAGCAGTTTGGTGAAGTTGATCTTGGCACGGGTCAGTACCACGACCGGACCTGCGTAATCCTTCCCTATATTTTCGGATGCCATGAAGGGTTCGACGCCGTCCCATTTTCCGTGCGCCTGCATCGTTCGCATTTTTAGGGTGTAGTGTTCCAAAGTCTGAGCGGCGTAGTTTTGGAAATGGGGCGAGGCGAAAAATTCGTCGGCGGCTCTGTGGTTTTCCCAATAGGCTAGCAAGGTGTACTGGCGAAAATTGGGGACGATGTCGAAACCCTTCCGCCCACTGCCGAGCATTTTGCTGAACGTGGCACCTTTCGGGTTTTCCAACGTTTTACGACCCATTTGGCCGAGCGCCCACCAGATTTTTTCTTTGGGAAACTTGAAGACGGTGAACGTCGTCACGGGATCGAGCGGGTCGCTGGAATGGAGTATTTGGAACAATGGATACGGGATAATTTACAGTGGATAATGGGCAACGAGAGCAACACAAAGTCTATTCCAGTCGATTGTGTCGGCCAGAACATACGCTTTGAAGAGTGTTTTTGTTCGATCGGGGATAATAAGTCCCATTCGTGCGATTGAAAAGGACGCGGAAAGTCCGGTACTTTGCCCAGGGCAACCACGAAGCTATGATATCCGAACTCAAGATCAATCCCGAAGAACTCCACCCTGAGCTCGCCTTCCAAACCGCCCGCAGCGGCGGCAAGGGCGGGCAGAACGTCAACAAGGTGGAAACGAAGGTCGAACTCCGCCTCGACATCCCCAACTCACAGGTGCTGAGCGACGAGCAAAAGGAATTTCTCCTAAAAAAGCTCACCAGTAAGCTTACCAACGAGGGTGTCCTGCTCCTGACGCACCAAACCGAACGAAGCCAACTGGCCAACAAGGATAGGGTAATCCAAAAATTCGACCGTCTCATTCGGGAAGCGTTCATCGTGCCGCGTCGCCGCCGCGCCACACGCCCCACGCTGGCCTCTAAGCGGCGCAGAATCCAGTCGAAAAAGCAAAGATCTGAAACCAAAAAACTGCGAAGAAAGCCGCCGAGGGAGTAAACTATTGGCGTTGTGGCTTTTCTTGCAGATAGCAATTCCCAAGTAATGTAGGGTTTTCCTTTCCTCCCATCCTCCTCCATGACAACCTACCAAGGTAAAACCAAATACCAACACCTGTTCAGTCTGCCCGTCATTGTGGCCGCCCTCGGCTACTTCGTGGACATTTACGATCTCCAGCTTTTCGGCATCGTGCGCATTCCCAGTCTGCTGGGCCTGGGCCTGACGATGGAGCAAGCCGACGCCGTGGGTACAGACATCATCAATTATCAGATGGTCGGCCTGCTGCTGGGCGGCTTGCTGTGGGGGATTTTAGGCGACAAAAAGGGGCGGCTTTCCGTGCTTTTTGGCTCCATCATCACTTACTCGCTGGCCAACGTCGCCTGCGGTTTTATTCCCCAAATCAATTTCATGGACAAAATCGAAGCCTACAAGTGGCTGCGCTTCGTGGCAGGCGTGGGCCTGGCCGGGGAGCTGGGGGCGGGCATCACGCTGGTGTCGGAGAGCTTGCCCAAAGAACTGCGGGCCATCGGCACCTCGCTGGTGGCAGGCGTCGGGTTGCTGGGCGCGGTGGTGGGAACCTTTACCGTGCGGCTTTCGGGCGACTGGACCATTGCCTACTTCGTGGGCGGTGCGATGGGCTTTTTGCTGTTACTGTTGCGCGTCGGCGTGGTGGAATCGGGTATTTATAAGGATATTACGGATAAGGCTCACGTCACGAAGGGCGATTTTTTTTCTTTTTTCACCAATAAAGACCGCTTCATCAAGTACCTCAAATGCATCGGCATCGGTCTGCCGACCTGGTTTTGTATCGGGATTCTGGCCTACCAGAGCAATCAGTTCGGCAAGGCTTTTGGCATCGTCGAAGCCATCGACCCCGGCCTGTCCATCATGTGGGCCTACATCGGCATTTCGGCGGGCGACTTTGGCAGCGGCTTCCTCAGCCACGCCTTGCGCTCGCGCAAGAAAGCCATCGCCTGGATGATGGGTTTTTCGCTGGTCGGCGTTCTGCTGTTTCTGTTTGCCGGCATAAAGTCCGCCGAAATGCTTTACGCCCTCTGCTGTTGGCTGGGGCTGGGAACGGGCTACTGGGCCATGTTCGTGACGGTAGGGGCCGAGCAGTTCGGCACCAACCTGCGGGCTACGGCGGCCACCACCATTCCTAATTTTGTGCGCGGGGCGTTAATTCCGATGAACCTACTTTTCGTGGCCTTGAAACCTTCCACTAACGTCATTCTGGCGGCTTTTGCGGTGGGCGTGTTAGCCTATGCCATCGGCTTCTACTCCACGCTCACTATTCCCGAGACGCATGACAAGGACTTGGATTTTTTGGAGGAATAAGGCAACCGCTACGCCTTACGAAGCCAGCAGTTGATCGCAAAGCGGTAATCCCGGAACGCCGCTCCCGGGCAGACCCGAATGGAGTTTCCAACCGGGTGCGGGATTTTATTTCCTGTAACCTTGCCAATAGTTTTTCTTTTTATTTCAAAAAATGGCATCTTTGTCGACCGAAAAATAATCGACCATTCAAAAAATTATCCTCTTATGAAAGCTTTACGCATCATCGTCGCCCTTCTCGGCTCCGGGCTGACGGCCTACGGACAAATTGACTTTCAAAGAGCTTCCTTCGAGAAGATCAAGGAAAAGGCCAAAGCTGAAAACAAACTCATTTTCGTGGATGTCTTCACCACCTGGTGCGGCCCCTGCAAGATGTTGGACCAACAGGTATTCAGCGACCGCGAAACGGGGCAGCGCATGAACGCCTTTTTTATCAACTACAAGGCCGACGCCGAATCGGGTGGACGGGCCGTGGCCAGCCGCTACGGCGTCAATGCCTACCCAACGGGCCTTTTCCTGGATGCTGAGGGTAATTTAGTACACAAATTTATCGGTTTCAAGCCCGTGCCGGAATTCACCGCCGAAGCCAACCTAGCCCTGCAAGCCACCGAGAACGGACGGATTTTTACGCTCTACGAAAACGCTTACCAGCAGGGCAACCGCAACGCCGAACTGGTATATGCCTACCTCAAATTCCGTCGAATCTATAATCTGCCCACACACGAAGTTTTGGAAAAAACGCTGAAGAAAATGCCGGACGATTCGCTGCAACTGCCTTCCTGGCAAAAAATCGTGGTTGAAAACACCCAATGGGCCGAGGGTAAGAGCTTTGACTGGCTGCTTACGCAAAAGGATACGCCCAACATCAAGAATAAAATCGGCTTCATCATCAGCAACACCATCCACAAGGCGCAGGAAGGGAAGGACAAAAAGCTCTTCCGCAATACGCTGGCCTATTTGGATGCCATCGAATCGGCCGAAGCGGCCCGCGAGTTGAAAACCCGCTACACGATGGATTTCTCCGCTGCCACGAAGGACTACGACGACCTGGCCGACGCCGCCGAGCAGTACCTCGAGCAGGAAATCATCCCCTCCATTTCGGAAAATGCCCGGCAGCAAGACCCCGAAGCCTACCGCAAGGCCCTCGACCAACTGACCAATGTCTGCTGGATGTACAGTGAATACGTCAAGAAAGACCGCCTGACCAAAGTCTGCGATTGCGTGGCCGAGGTCATCAAGAAAGAGCAAAATGCCACCCTCCTGAGCCACTACGCTTCCTTACTATACAAACAAGGCGACTACGAAAACGCCCTCGCCGCCCAAACCCAGGCCGTAGAAATCGCCCGCAGCAGCAACGACGAAAGTCTCGACGCCCACGAGGATAAACTCAAACGTATCAGACGCAAAAAGCTTTGAATGGAGGAGGGAGGAAAGGAGGAAAGGTGTTTCAGGGGAACTGCTGCGCTTTTTCTTCTTAACTTTGTCAGGATTCGAGAGTGAACCGAGTGAAAATATACTCTCATTCATCACCGGACAGGCGTTCCTGTCCATCATTCAAAATTGACCCCCCATGTTTGAAAGCTTACAGGATAAATTAAACGCCGCCTTTCGTACCCTCAAAGGCAAGGATCGGATTTCGGACATCAATGTGGCGGCTACGACCAAGGAAGTACGCCGCGCTTTGGTGGATGCCGACGTCAACTTCAAGGTTGCCAAGGACATCACTGACCGCATCAAGGAAAAGGCCTTGGACCGCAAAATTCTGATCTCAGTGGAGCCGGGACAGATGTTCATCAAGATCGTGCAGGAAGAGCTGACCGAACTGATGGGCGGCTCCGCCGAAAGCATCGATATCAAGGGCGACCCCGCCGTGGTGCTGATCGCGGGCTTGCAGGGTTCGGGTAAAACGACCTTCTCGGGCAAACTGGCTATGATGCTCAAAAAGCAGGGCCGCAACGTGCTGCTGACCGCCTGCGACGTGTATCGTCCGGCGGCCATCGACCAGCTCAAAGTTTTGGGCGAGCAGATTGGCGTGGAAGTATATGCCGAACCCGAGAACAAAAACGCGGTCGAGATTGCGGCCAACGCCGTCGCCTACGCCCGCAAGACCAACAAGAAAATCGTGATCGTGGACACCGCCGGACGCCTGGCCGTGGACGAGGTAATGATGCAGGAGGTCGAGGACATCAAAAAGGCCGTGAAGCCGACCGAAATCTTGTTCGTGGTGGACTCCATGACGGGGCAGGATGCGGTCAATACGGCCAAGACCTTCAACGAGCGCCTGAATTTCGACGGCGTGGTGCTGACCAAACTCGACGGCGACTCGCGTGGCGGTGCGGCCCTGTCCATCCGGCAGGTGGTCGAGAAGCCCATTAAGTTCATCAGTACGGGCGAGAAAATGGAGGCCCTCGACGCCTTCCACCCCGACCGCATGGCCAGCCGTATCCTCGGCATGGGCGACGTAGTCTCGCTGGTGGAAAGGGCGCAGCAAGCCTTCGACGAAGACGAGGCCAAGCGCATCAACGCCAAGATGCGGGCCAACAAGTTCGACTTCGACGACTTCCTTGGCCAGTTACAGCAGATCAAAAAAATGGGCAACATCAAGGATCTCGTGGGCATGATTCCCGGCATGGGCAGCGCCATGAAGGATCTCGACGTGGATAACGATTCCTTCAAGCCCATCGAGGCCATCATCCAATCCATGACTAAAAAGGAGCGTGAGACGCCCGGCATCATCGACGGCAGCCGCAAGAAGCGCATCGCCAACGGCAGCGGCACTTCGGTGCAGGAAGTCAACAACCTCATCAAGCAGTTTGACGAAATGCGGAAGATGATGAAGAAGATGAACACCATGCAAATGCCCGCCGCCATGAAAAGCGCCGTGCGGCGGTAAGGGGTGGGGGTATTCAAGAAATTAGTCTTAGCCGCATTTATCGTGCTGGGTTTTTCGCAAAGCACGCAAGCCCAGGGTTCTTTAGCCTACTACCCGTGGAGCGGCTTGTTGGCGTTCAGCACCAACCCTAAAAAAGCCATCTGGTTCGACACCCGGATCCAGACTAATTCGCTTTTTAGCAGTCTGAGTGTAGATTTGCTACCGCTGATCAACCTTAAAAGGGGCGAAGTGGCGCAGTGGTACCTCGGCGGCGGCCTGCGCGTCAATCCGCTTTACCGTATAGCCGACCCCGACGCCCGACTCATTACGGTGGATGGCTATTCGATCAATCTGGGCGTGCGGGCGTCGCCTTTTCCCCAAAACCGACAAATTCAAATCGCCCTGGAACTAAACCCTTACATCGCCGACGGCTTTTCCAGCGGCGTGCTGAAAAGTCATTTTGGCGTGGTGTATGTTTTCAGGAAGCGGGAGGGGAGAAAGGCACAAAGGCACAAAGTTCCAGAGGCACAAAGTTTTTTAGAAATCGGTGTAAAGTAAGGGTTAACGCATTTAATTTTATCTAGTAAGTAGTAGAACAATATTAGCGATAGAATAAAATTATTTTATTTACCTGAAAATCAGCAATTTGAATATTTTAAAATTGTATTGATAAATAAAGCCGACTACTTATCTCATAATTCATAATTCATATCTATCTCATTGCCTCCACTACCGCCTTCCCCGTCCAACATTCAAAGGGTATCACCTTCAAAACCTTCGCTACCGTCACCGCCGTGTCGAAGG
>JBBSKK010000046.1:0-11378 GCA_038256395.1 Cytophagales bacterium
ATGAAATGGGGATTGATAAGCCCTTCACTAAGGATTTGATTTCCGATGGTACTTACAATATTCTATGTCTGTTGACAGCAGTGTTCCAATCAGATGAACCACAGTTTTTATGCATTGAAGAACCTGAGAATGGCCTCAACCCTCATGTGATTGAAACTTTTGTAGAACTTTTTCGGTCAATTTGCGAGGACAAGGGACACTACATTTGGCTGAATACGCATTCGCAAACGTTAATCCGTGGCTTGAAAGAGGAAGAACTGGTATTGGTTGACAAGGAAGAAGGCGCAACTAAAATTAAGCAATTCAGGAAAGGTGATTTTTATGGCCTTAGAGCCGATGAAGCTTGGTTGAGCAATGCACTTGGTGCCGGACTGCCGTGGTAAAAATTGGATTTCTTTGCGAAGGGAAGACTGAAGTAAAAGTTGTTCAGTCGGGAAAGTTTAAAAACTACCTTCAACGCATCGGAATTGAAATAGTGGAACCAGTAATTGATGCCAAAGGAGGAGGTAATTTACTTCCTGATAATTCCAGAGAACATTTAGAAAAGCTTTGGTCAAACGGAGCTCAGCAAATAGTAGTGCTGACTGATTTGGACGAAAACACTTGTATCACCTCAACGAGAAAAAGGGTGAATCCTAATGATGATAAGATAGTCATTGTCGCTGTCCGAAAGATTGAATCCTGGTTTTTGGCAGATAGCAAAACAATGAGTTTGCTTTTGAAAGAAAAATTCGAGTTTGAACTGCCAGAAAGAGAAATTGAACCATTTGAAACTTTAAAGACCCTTTTTATAAAGAAATATGATCGCGGCATCGGCGTCAAAGATACTTTTACGGCAAGAATGCTGAAATACGGCTTCTCCCTCGAGAACGCCGCCCATCACCCCAACTGTCCCAGCGCAACCTATTTTCTAAATAAACTACAACAACTGGCCAGGCAATAAGCAGAGCCCAACCACCTTACACCGAAGAAATCATGAAAAAATACACCTATACCGAAAAGAAAGACACCCGTTCCGGCTTTGGCGCGGGTATGCAGCAACTGGGCCAGCAGAACGAAAACGTCGTGGCGCTGTGCGCCGACCTCGTGGGTTCGCTGCGGCTGGAGCCTTTTATCGAAGAAAATCCCGAGCGGTTTTTTCAGTGCGGCATCGGCGAAGCCAACATGATTGGCGTATCTGCCGGACTGACGATTGGCGGCAAGATTCCGTTTGCTACGACATTTGCCAACTTTGCCACAGGCCGGGTCTATGATCAAATCCGGCAGAGCGTGGCGTATTCCAATAAAAACGTCAAGATTTGCGCCTCCCACGCGGGCATTACGCTGGGTGAGGACGGCGCCACGCATCAGATTCTGGAAGACATTGGCATGATGCGGATGCTACCCGGCATGACGGTCATCAATCCCTGCGACTACAACCAAACCAAGGCTGCCACCATCGCTATCGCTGAAATGGAAGGA
Organism: Cytophagales bacterium; assembly: GCA_038256395.1. GTDB lineage: Bacteria > Bacteroidota > Bacteroidia > Cytophagales > Spirosomataceae > Persicitalea. Next base: position 1,462 of record JBBSKK010000046.1, read on the forward strand.
CCCGTCTATTTGCGCTTCGGACGCCCCAAGGTACCCGTCTTCACCGACGCCGATCAGAAATTCGAGATTGGCAAGGCGTGGATGGTGAACGAAGGCAAAGACGTGAGCATTTTTGCCACGGGCCACCTCGTTTGGGAAGCGATACTGGCGGGTGAGATGCTGGAAAAGGAAGGCATTGACGCCGAAATCATCAACATTCACACAATCAAGCCTCTCGACGAAGAGGCCATTCTGAAATCGGTCAAGAAAACGGGCTGCGCGGTGTCCGCCGAGGAACACAACCGCCTGGGTGGCCTGGGCGATAGCATCGCGCAGGTGCTGGTCAAAAACCAGCTCGTGCCGCAGGAATACGTGGCCGTGGACGACAGCTTCGGCGAAAGCGGTCCCCCCGAAAAACTCATGGAAAAATACGGCCTCACCGCCAAAGACATCGTAGCCGCCGCTAAAAGAGCTATTGAGAGAAAAAATTAGTTGACGGCAGACAGTTGATAGTGCTTTATTCATGCAAAACAGTTTCGTTTTGTTCACTCTTAACTCTCAACTCTCAACTCTCCACTAGATGAACGACGAGGAACTCCTAGAACTTTATCGCAATCCCGACACCCGTCGGAACGCCTTCAACCAAATCGTGCGGACGTACCAGCAGCGCGTTTACTGGATGGTGCGGAAGATTGTCATCGACCACGACGATGCCAACGACATCACGCAGGAGGTGTTTATCAAAGCGTGGAACGCGCTCGATAAATTTCGGGGCGACTCCAAGCTTTATACCTGGCTGTTCAGGATTGCGCACAACGAATCCATCAATTTTTTGAAGAAAAAGCGGCGGCGGTACTTCGTGTCGATCAACGATGTGGAGGGCGAACTAGCCGAAAAACTGGAAAGCGACCCGCTGATTGGCGGAGATGAAATCCAGCTAAAATTGCAGCAAGCTATCCTCACCCTACCCGAGAAACAGCGCTTAGTGTTCAATTACCGCTATTTTGAGGAAATGCCCTACGAGGAAATGTCGGAAGTAACGGGTACGTCGGTGGGGGCGCTGAAGGCGTCGTACCACTGGGCGACGAAGAAGATTGAGAGTTTTCTAACTACGACCGATTAAACTAACCTTCCCCGCGCCTTGTCGTAGAAAAGGTATTTAGCCCAACACCCTGTTATGAAAGATAATAAAATACGTCTGGAAGATTTGGAGCGTAACGTTCCGTTTGAAGTACCCGACGGCTATTTTGACAAACTGCCGTCTATTATCATGTCCCGCCTGCCCGCCACGCCCGAGCGTAGGCCTATGATTAGTTGGTCTTGGCAGCGTTCGCTGGGACTAGCCGGGGCGCTGAGTTTGATCGTCGCGCTGGTGTGGTTTACCTTTCCGCAGCAGCAGGGGCCTTTGGGCAGTGAGCGCCTCAGCCAAGTGAGCGACGATGCCATTCTGGAATATCTGGCCGAAGAAAACATGAGCTACTACGACCTGAGCGAGAACAACGCCGTGCAGGCCGCCTTCCAAACCGACTCGACTGTGCTGAACTATCTGGATGGGCTGGATGCGGATTTTCTGCGCAGCCAGGCCGAGGACGGGATTTTTACGGACGAAACGATTTAAATAATAAAATAGAATCTCTTTGAATATGAACACAATTCACCGCAAAATTTGGCTATTGGCCGGACTGCTACTGGCCTTATCTTTTTCAGTTTCCGATGCCCAGGCGCAACGTGGTAATGAGGAGGAAATGAAGAAGATACAGGACGCCAAGGTGGCCATCATCACCAACCGGCTCAGCCTTACGCCCGAACAGTCTAAGGACTTCTGGCCGATTTACAACGAATTTTCCCAAAAGAAACGGGAAATGAACCGCTCGATGCGCCAGATTATCAAGGGCAAGGGTGTCGCCGCTTCGGATGACCAGGCCATGAATAGTCTGAAAGAGGTACAGGATTTGAAGCAGAAACAAGTGGAACTGGAAAAAGAGTACCAGGATCGTTTCTTGACGGTCATTTCCGCTAAGCAACTTACCGAACTTTATAGCGCCGAGCGCGACTTCAACGAAATGCTGCTGCAACGGCTGAAATAGAGCACTTTAATGTATTTGCCACCAAATCACTTTCGCCGACGCGGAAGTGATTTTTCTTTGGAGCGTGTGGTACAATTCAGGGTAATGATGCGTGAGTTTCAGAAATTCCAGACTGTCTTTTTCAATCACTTGGGGGAGTAGCAAGCCGTCGTGTTCCAAAACCCGCACCAGAATCTCGCTATCGACCGTCGGGTCAAAGTCGGGATCCGACAAGAGGCTTATGGCGTGGGGGCATTCGATGTCCACGATTTCGTGCAGCCTCACATAGGCCTGGAGCGTCAGGGCGATGGGCTTGGTAGAATCGTGCCTTTTTTATCCCTTTCCTACCATTGAGAGGGAGGTCAGCTCGACACTTTTCAATCAGTAGGTTTGTTGATTTTCTCATTGGCCAGTTCTTCATCCTCTGCATCGGCATCCGGCGTTTCCTGCTCGCTGGCTTCTGCCGGTTCATACGCCAGCTTAACCCACATTGGAAAATGATCGGAGCCGATGTCTGGCAACCGCTCGATTTCGACCAGTTGAAAGTGCGACGAGCAGAAAATGTGGTCGAGCGGGTAGCGAAAAAAGGGATGTTGGGCGTGAAAGGTGTTATAAAAACCGCGCCCCCGGCGCGGATCCAGCAGCCCACTGGTATTTTGAAATAGCTGATTGGTGTAGCTCCACGCTACATCATTAAGGTCGCCGGACACGATGACGGGCAGCGGCGATTTTTTGGCCAGTTTCCCCACCATCAGAATTTCCTTATCGCGCTCGGTGGAGCGGGTGTTCTCGCCGGGTATGGGTGGCGTGGGGTGGATGCAGAACATTTGAAAAAGTTCGCCATCGGGCAGTTTCACCAACGCAAAAATGGAAGGCACATCGTCTTCTACGAGATAGCGCACCTCGCTTTCGGCAATTTCCAACCGTGAAAAAAGCATGATTCCGTAGGTGTTGTCCAGCACTTTCGCCTCGCGGTAGGGGTAGTCGCCGTGGATGCCTTCCAGAGCTTGGGCCCAGTCGTGGCTGGTTTCGGAAAGGACGATGATGTCGGGTCGGCGGCTGTTTATCAGGCCCAGCAGGCGCTCATATTCTTTATTATCCTCTAACACATTGGCGATCATCAGGCTGAAACCTTCCGACGGAGAGGATCCGGCCTGTTTCATTTGGGTACTGGCAATTGAAAGAAAGGGGTAAATTTGATAGCTTAGGTAGGCAAGATTAGCCAGGATTACTGCCAGGAATCCCCATTCGTACCACTCATCAAATTCAGTTAAAAGAGCGTAGATCACTATGATGAGCAAGTTGATAAGCCATTTTTGCAACCGGGGGTATTCGAATATCCTGAATATCCAGTAATCATTACGAATGAAGGGGATGAGCGTGGCGAGGACGATAAGGCTGCCCGCCACGTAAAGCAAAGACGGAACGATCATTGAGCGTAAATAAATAATATTAAGATGTGCAAAGAACAAAGCAGCGGTTTTGGGTGATTCTACCCGAAACCGCTTGCGGACAAATTGCTATATTGCCCCCAAAAGGCCGTATTCCAAAGTACCGTTGTCCATGCCCACTAACCTGAATTCTGAAAAACCGGAAAAAAAAGTTGAGAAATACCTCGATCTTGGCCACTCGGAGGTCGAAAACCATGCCAAGGCCCAGCAAAAGCTCTATGAGGAACACATTACCCGCACTTCCTCAGCCAGTCGAATCATTTCCGAGTTTTTCGGCACCAACATTTTTGGCTTCGTATACCATTACCTGCGCAGCCGCTTCGGCAGGCGGCATCCCTACCAGGCTTATCCCAGCGAAGGAGACAGCGGCATTTACCAACTGACCTCCTCCGTTCCCAGCCGGGAGACGATTACTTTGGCGCTGCTGTCGGACTGGGGCAGCGACACCTCCGAGTCCGATGCGGTGGCACATTTGGTGGCCAGCTACGCGCCGGACTACACCATCCACCTCGGCGACATCTATTTTGTGGGTACCCCGCACGAGGTGGCCGAGAACTTTACCGCGCCCTACGCTTCGTGGTACTATGGTGCGTCAGGTAGTCTGGCGCTTTGCGGCAACCACGAGATGTATTCCAACGGCGCGGCCTACTACCAGCGGCTGCTTCCGGCGATGTACGTCAACGTGGACGGCGTGAAAAAATCACAACGAGCAGCCTTTTTTTGCCTGGAAAACGAGTACTGGCGCATCATTGGTCTCGACACGGGCTACACTTCGGTGGGCCGGCCCTTCCTGGAAGTGCTCTCCCCGCCCGACTGCCACCTGCGCGACGAGCAAATGGCCTGGCTGCGCGATGTGGTAAAACTGGGCGATGCCGAGGATAAGCGCGGCCTGGTTTTCCTGAGCCACCATCCCTACATTTCGGCCTTTCGGGAGGATTACTTTAAGCCCGGCGAGCAGCTTTGCGAACTGTTGGGCGAAGCGGCCCGGCCTGTCATCTGGATCTGGGGCCACGACCACCGCCTGGTCGGCTACCAATTGGGCCAAAACCAGACCGAGTTAAGGGCATACGGCCGCTGCATCGGCCACGGCGGGATGCCCGTAGAGACCCAAATGCCGCACAGCGACAGAGAAGCCGACAAATTGGCTTTCTACGATCGCCGCGTCCGTACCCATATTAAGCGGCACGAACTGGGATACAACGGATTCTGCCATTTAGTGTTAGAGGATGAGCGTCTTACTGCTACTTACCGCGACCTGGAAGACACGAAGGTGCTGGAAGAAAGCTGGCAAGTCAATCTAAAAAATGGAGAAATCGCTTGGAAAATCAGTTTTCAGCACGACGAGTTGACGCTCTTCCCTTCGTGACGCGAATTGCCTGGAAAATAGGGCAGATAAAAAGAAATTCAGACTTTAAAACGGATATAATCCCCTATATTCCCTAATTTTGAAAAAGTGTAAACCAGAATCTGATGCAGGAAAACCAACCAAAAGTGAAGATAATCATCGTGGACGATGAGAAGAATATTCGAGAGGCCCTGCGCGATATTCTCGAATACGAAGGCTACGAAGTGGACGAGGCGAGTGACGGCGAGGAGGGACTCAAAAAGATCAAAAAAGAAGAGTATCACGTAGCGCTCTGCGACTTGACCATGCCCAAAATGGACGGGCTGGAACTGCTTCAGAAGGTGGCCGAAGCCAAACGTAGCACGCAGTTCATCATGATTACCGCCTTTGGCAGCACCGACAACGCCATGGAAGCCACGCGCCGGGGGGCGTACGATTTTGTGAACAAACCGCCCGATCTGAACCGTTTGCTAATTAGCGTGCGCAATGCTATCGATAAGTACAAGTTGGTGCACGAGGCCTACGAACTGCGCAGACGCATATACAAGATCAACGATATGGTGGGCGATTCAGAGGCCATCGGCCGGGTGAAGGAGTCGGTCGAGCGTGTAGCGCCCACCGAGGCGCGCGTACTGGTGACTGGCCCCAACGGTTCCGGTAAGGAATTGGTGGCCAAGCAAATCCATAACAAAAGCCCGCGCGCGCATATGCCGCTGGTAGAAGTAAACTGCGCGGCCATTCCCGGTGAACTTATCGAAAGTGAATTGTTCGGCCACGAGAAGGGGTCGTTCACCTCGGCCATCAAGCAGCGCATCGGCAAGTTCGAGCAAGCCAGTGGCGGTACCATTTTTCTCGACGAAATCGGGGACATGAGTCTTTCGGCCCAAGCCAAGGTGCTGCGGGCTTTGCAGGAAAACAAAATCACCCGCGTGGGTGGCGAGAAGGAAATCAAGGTCAATGTGCGGGTGATTGCGGCCACCAACAAAGATCTACGGAAAGAAATCCAGGAAGGCAACTTCCGCGAAGACCTTTTCCACCGCCTGAGCGTGATCGTTATCCACGTGCCGCCCCTGGCCGAACGCCGCGAAGATATTCCCATGCTGGTCAATAAATTTTTGCGCGACATTGCCGATGAGTACAACGATACGCCAAAGCAAATCTCGCCCGATGGCATGGCCTACTTGCAAACCCTACCCTGGACGGGCAATGTGCGCGAGCTACGCAACGTGGTGGAGCGGCTGGTAATTCTGGGTGGGGAAAAAATATCGTTCGAAGACGTGAGGCTGCACGCGGGGCAAATGTAGTTTTTGTTTAGTCGTGGAGATGTTTAGTTGTTTTTTTAGGTAAACATCTGAGATATAGCGTTTTTTTTCTAAACGCTCAACGTTGAACCCTGAACTCAACTAACCATAAGGCTACACCCCCTCACGTCCGAGTTATCGAAGCGGCCCATGATGTAGAAGGTCTCAGCCTCTTCGCCGAAGCGGCCTAAATCCTGGGTCTCGATGAAGCTGCACGTGTCCAGGTTGGCGAGATCCACGACATTGACGCCGCCCGTGCCGTAGAACTTTCCGTGTTCGTGCCTGTCGAACGGGTCGTTGGGGTCGCGCAGCAGGACGCGCATGGTGGCACCGGGCCGGAAAAGTCCTTCGCCGAATGAGTAGGCCTGGGAAAGCAGTTCGGTCATGCCATATTCGGAGTGAACGGCGGGTAGGTCTAGCTTTTCTTTCAGGATGTCGTGTACTTCCTCGCGCAGCATTTCGCGGCGGCGGCCCTTCATGCCGCCCGTTTCCATGACGATTAAGTTTGGTATTTTTTGAAGAAAAGAAAAATCTTGGCCGCTTTCTGCCCAATCCAGCAAAGCGAAGGTGACGCCCAAAACAAGTACTTTTCGGTTTGCATCTTCATTTTCAGTAAATTTTCGTAATTGGTCGGTAAGGGAAGCAATATCGTGCAGGTAGAATCCCGAGTAATCTGAAGAAGTTTGCTCAATAAAATATCGAACCATATATACCAAAGACGAGTTGTTTCGTTCAAGGTACGAAGGTAGCAGGGCTAAGATGTGGAAACGTTTCAGAGACCCGTATCGCTGCTCGAAAATGCGCTGACTGAGGGACTGATAGAGGAAAGCATCGTAGAGCGTGTGGGCGCTGGTCGTTATGCCGGTAGTGCCGCTGCTTTCGAATTTGACCGCCGGACGGGGCGGCTGGCCGGTTCGGATAGTGTGGTGCTTGAAGAATTGTATGGGGAGATGAGGGACCTCTGCCAGCCGTTCCAGGCGGTCAACTTTTAGGTTCAGGTGGGATAGGTATTCCCGGTACACGGGATTGTATGTGGCCTGATAGCGAAACACCCGCAGCGCCACTTCTTCAAAGTCTGCAGGCATCACCGCCAGAATTTGCCGCCGCAGTTCCTCTCTTGTTTCTTCCAGGGAATTATTGCCTAACGATCCCAATCCAGTTATTTTCATGAATCAATCTTCAAATATAACGTATGCATAAGCTTCTAGGCGTAAAATTATTTCTTGTTATCGGCATGGGACTAGTGCTCGGTAGCTGCGTCGATACGCCCAACTTCGACAACACTCCTAGCATCCGTTCCAACGACGTGGATAAGTTCACGATCTTCGACAGCTTCTCCAAAACAAACGCCGACTCTATTGTCATTACCGTCGATTTCGAGGACGGCGACGGGGACCTGGGTATATCGCCCGCCGATCGTAGCGACACCACCAAATTGAATACGATTTACCGGGAATGGGGCAATTACGAAATAACGGTCTTGGAAAGGAAAAAGGACGGTACTTTTCAGGTCAGGCCCGTGTCGGTTTTTGAAAAACTATTCTTTGATACTTTGAAGCGCGACGGTAAGCCTGGCCCCGTTAAGGGCAAGCTCGACTTCCGCCAAACGCTGCCCGCCTCCCGTTTTGCCAAACTCACCACCGTCAAGTTCCGCGTCCGTATTCGCGACCGCGCCTTCAACGTCAGCAACTCCGTGGAAACGGATACGATTTCGGTGTATTTGGAACAATGAAAGGTTGTGTAATTGTTGAACTGTGTAATCGTTGATTTATGTTGATTTGTTAAACTGTTGAATCAGATTTTTAGATATCATTGAACTGATATATTCAACTTCAACAATTTAAACAAAAAACATAAAACAGTTCAACAGCAATTACACGATTCAACAGTTCAACGATTCAACAAATTCTCAAACAATCTTCATTACAATGCGAAAAGTCGTTCCCTTGCCGGGTTCGGAGTTTTTGACGAAGAGTTTGCCGCTGTGGTAAACTTCGATGATGCGCTTGGCCAGCGTTAGTCCCAGACCCCAGCCCCGCTTTTTGGTGCTGAATCCCGGCCGGAAAATCTTGGCGGCGTTGGCCTTGCTCATTCCTTTTCCATTGTCCTGGATGTCGATGTAAACTTCGTTTTGTGCCAGCATGGGTTTGAACGTGATTCTGATTTCTCCCACGCCCTTCATGGCGTCCACGGCGTTTTTGCAGATATTCTCCACCACCCACTCGAAGAGGTTCTTATTGAGTAGCACCGTTTGTCCTTCGGGCAACTCATCATTAATAAAAAAGGCGACCTTGGACGATACCCGTCTTTGCAGATAGTTGATGAAGCTCGTGACCACTTCGGCCACGACTTCCTCTTTCAAAGTAGGCACGGAGCCGATGTTGGAAAATCGCGTGGTAATCATTTCTAACCGTTGCACGTCTTTCTCGATCTCTTCGGCGATGGACGGGTCCATGTCGGGATCGGCGCGGAAGTACTCCGTCCAAGCCATCAGCGACGATAACGGCGTACCGAGTTGGTGCGCCGTTTCTTTGGCCAGCCCCACCCACACTTGATTCTGCTCCGCCTTCCGCGCCGAACTGAACGCCAGATAAGCCAGGAATCCAATGATGAAAATACCCGATAGCTGAATGTAAGGGTAGTACCGAAGCTGCGTGAGCAGAAAGGAGTTACTGTAATAGACGTAGCCTTGTCGTCCTTCGCCGATTTCGACCGGAATGGGCGCGTGTTCTTCCTTCATCGTGGCCAGGTTTTCACTAATGATCCGCTCCTGCGTTTTGGGTGAGGGATTTTCAGGAAAGGAGAGGTTGTTATGGGCCGCCGGCATATTGTTCTCGTCGATGTAAATCGCCGGAATCTCGTAGAAAGTGTTCGCTTCGCGGATCATTTCCATAATGCCGTTCAGGTCTTCATCGTAGTCGCTGTTGATGGCGTAGCGCAGCGACTCGGCGAAAAGCTTGACCTGCCGCAGTTCTCGCTCCTCCAGCTTGCCCACCAGATCGTTGGTGTAGAAAAGCGAACCCAGGCTAATTAAAAAAAGATTGATGCCGATTACGATTTTGTACGTATTTTTCCGACCGTAAGAATCCAGCAGTGAGCGCTTCAGCCGCAGGCTGTTGAGCCAGGCGATCGGCTGGGGGGCTTCTTTCTTGGGTTTAGGTTTGGCTTCGGTGGATTGTTTCATACATGAGTTTTACCGCGAGAATCAGGGCAAAACATGACCATGATCATCTTTTGCCGACGGTTTTCCTGTGAAATTAGCAGAAATTTTTCAGAACAATTTATATGCCTTCTAAATAAACTTATAGGCAGCCGCTCCCGTTTCCTATTGTAAGGATTGTAACGTAAATTTGTTCCCGCAATTCAGATTGATCCCAATGTACCAACAGTTTAAGTCCGTAAGCATCTCGTACCGAACCGCTCCGCTGGAAATCAGGACAACTTTCTTGCCTGCCTTGACTAAATGTGCCAAGCCATCGCTCAGACGGCGAATTTGCTCACGGTCCAGACCGCCGCCGGGCAGCGTTAGTATTCGCGAGCCAGCTTTGATAACCCACACTTGAGCCGCTTGGATAATCGCGTTGCGCTCGGTATTGTTCTGTTCGGATGGGGGGCGGTCCATGAGGGCGTTCTTGTGTTTTCGTGAGCCGACGGCGCTAGCCGCGGGTTTTGACCGGCACCCGCGGCTAGCGCCGTCGGCTCACATTATTAACGTAGGCAGAAAATTAGCGGTCCAGAAGCCAATTCGGCTAGCACACTATTTACACTGAACCGA
>JBBSKK010000047.1:0-11287 GCA_038256395.1 Cytophagales bacterium
CGTTGGAACAGGGCGACAGCCTCGAGTCAGGGGTGTCGGCCAGTAGTACGCTGACTTACTCCTACGTCTTGCTCAGCATCGTAGGTTTGATTCTGCTGATGGCCTGCGTCAATTTCGTCAACCTTAGTCTGGCCGGTGCCTCGAAACGGGCCAAAGAAATCGGTATCCGCAAGGTAGTGGGTAGTAGCCGTAGGCAGGTAGTAGCGCAGTTTATGGCCGAAACTACCCTGCTGTGTCTTCTGGCTCTGGCACCCGCGGGGGCACTTTCGGCGGCGGCTCTTCCTGTTTTCAATCAACTAGCCGATAAACAGTTAGCCTTCTCTTTTCTGGGGGATATGAATTTGATTTTAGGCGGCGTCGGGTTGCTGCTGATCTGCGTATTGGCGACGGGACTTTACCCAGCCGTGGTACTTTCGGTGTACAACCCTACTCAGGTACTTTACAACCGTGGACGACTGAACACCCGCAATTGGTTCGGCAACAGTCTGACGGTCGCGCAATTCGTGCTGGCGATTGGCCTGGTGGTGGCGACGCTCGTGTACTTTCGTCAAATGAATTTTATGGGCAATAAAGCGTTGGGTTATGACTCCTCCGATATAATCCGAGTGAAAGTACCTGACCGAAATGATAGTGCCGAGTTGGTGCAGCAATTCCGCCAGAAGCTGCAAAACTATCCCATTTTCGGCGAGGTTTCCGCCGCTTCCGACAATAGCTCGCCCGCGCTGAGCGAATCACCCGCGCAGGCCGATGGCCGGGAAGTGCGCTATGTCTATACCCGAGTCGATTCCGATTTTTTGCCTTTACTAGGCCTGGAACTGAGCGCGGGGCGCAATTTTTCGCCAGATTTTGGGGCCGATCCAGCGTATTCGGCCATCGTGAACGAGTCCTTTGTAAAAGCCGCCGGATGGGCCGATCCTATTGGCAAGCAATTAACCGAAAACTGGTGGGGCGACCAGCAAAAACTAACCGTCGTTGGGGTCGTGAAAGACTATCACTATGGCTCCCTACGCTATAAGATTCAGCCGCAGGTCTTGACCATGCGATCGGCCAATCTGGTCTGGATCAAATACGCCAAGGGACAGCGAGGGCAGGCGCTTGCCAAATTACAAGCCGTTTTCCGCCAGCAATTCAGGGATTACTACTTCAAATACAGCTTTCTGAGCGACGACAACGCAACCCTCTACCAAAATGATCGGCGGTGGCAGCAAATTGTTCAGTACGCGGCGGGACTCTCCCTTCTGATTTGTTGCATTGGCCTTTTCGGACTGGCGCGGATGGCCGCCAACCAACGCACCAAGGAAATCGGTATTCGCAAAGTGCTGGGCGCAAGCGTGGCCAGCATCGTCGCGCTGCTTTCCAAGGATTCCCTAAAACTGGTACTAATCGCCATCATAATCGCCAGCCCCATCGCCTGGTACGCCATGAACCAGTGGCTGGCGGATTTTGCCTATAAAATCGACATCAGTTGGTGGGTCTTCGCCCTGGCGGGTGGGCTTGCCGTGGGCATTGCGCTTTTGACGGTGAGTTTTCAGTCCGTAAAGGCGGCTATTATGAATCCGGTGGAGTCGCTGCGGAGCGAATGAAAGGGAGGAAACAATCACGGTTCGGCCTCCTGCTGCCATTCCGTGTGGAATGTGCCTTCTTTGCCTCTGAGTTCGTAGGTATGCGCCCCAAAGTAATCGCGTTGCGCCTGGATGAGGTTGGCGGGCAGGTTCTCGCTGCGGAAGGCGTCGAAATAACTGAGTGTCGAGGCGAAGGCTGGTAAGGCCAAACCATTTTGAGCCGCGTCGGCCACGATTTTACGAAGGCCCGGCAAGCTTTCTTTGAGGAGGGGAATCACCGCCTCGTCCAAAAAGAGGTGTTCGAGTTCCGCGTTTTTTTGGTAAGCCTGAAAAATATCTTCCAAAAATCCCGCCCGAATAATACAGCCACCGCGCCAAAGCTTGGCGATTTCGGCCATAGGCAAGTCATAATCGAATTCGCCGGAGGCCCGGTGCAGCAAGTGCATCCCCTGGGCAAAGGCAGTTACCATACCGAAGAAAAACGCCCGTTCCAGGTCGGGCAGATAGTCGTCCGACGAATCAGAAAGTATCTTTTCCGGTAACTGTTGCCCCGGCCCTTCTCCGAATTTGGCCGCCGCCTGGGTGCGCAAAGATTTGTACTTCGACAAATCGCGCATGGACACGGCGATGTCGATCAGCGGGATCGGCAGGTTCAGGTCCTTGGCCGTTTGGGAAGTCCACTTACCAGTACCTTTTGCCTTGGCCTGGTCGCTGATGTCGTCCAACAATAGCTCGCCCGTGTCGGGATTGACGTAGGCGAAAATATCCCGCGTCACTTCCAGCAAGTACGATTGCAGCCGCCCCGCGTTCCACTCTTCAAAAACGGCGTGGATGGCTTTGTTGTCCATAGCCAGCCCCTTTTTCATCAGTTCGTAGCTCTCCGCGATCAGTTGCATCAGGGCGTACTCGATGCCGTTGTGCACCATCTTGACAAAATGCCCCGCCGCGCCCGGCCCCAGGAACGCCACCGTGGGTTCGCCATCGACCTGCGCGGCGACTTTTTCCAAAATCGGCCTCACGCGCTCATACGCTCCTTTATCGCCGCCCGGCATCAGGCTCGGGCCGTGCCGCGCGCCTTCCTCTCCACCCGAAACACCCAGGCCGATGAAATGGATGCCCTTTTCTTCCAGTTCCTCGTAGCGGCGGGCGGTATCAGTAAAGTGCGAGTTGCCGCCGTCGATAATCAGGTCTCCCTTGTCCAGGAACGGCAATAGTTCCGCGATAACCTTGTCCACCGCCGCACCCGCCGTGACCAGAATCATCACCGAGCGGGGCGTGGCCAGGCTGTTCATAAAGTCGTCTATCTCTTCGAAAGCCTGGACGTTGTCCATCCCCTGGCTTTCTTGCCGCAGCAGTGCCACCTTCTCATCGCTGCGGTTGCCGCCAGCCACGGCGAAACCCTCGTCCGCCATGTTTAGAAGCAGGTTGCGGCCCATCGTGCCCAAGCCGTAAATTCCGAATTCGTTCTTTGGTTTGGTTTGCATGGTTTGGTTTGTCGGAGCCTTTTGATGAAATCTCACCTGCTCCCGTCGTATTTTTTACTAAATGCTTTCTCCGAAAGTTAGCAAATTATTATCCGGGTCGAGCATGGAGAACTCTTTTTGTCCCCAGGGCTTGGTTTTCAGATGTCCGGCCGGGTGGATTTTTGCTTTTTTGTCCAAGAGCGTTTGGTACAGTTTTTCAATGTCGTCCGTGCGGATATAGACTTGTCCGTAATTTTCTTTCGGGTCGAGTTCTTTGAACGCAAAAAAATGAATTTGTACGCTGTCTTTTTGCACCATGAGGTAGTCGTCGTAATCCGTATTGCCGAACTCTTGAAAGCCTAACGTGTTGATGTAGAAACCCCTGGTGGCGGATTTATCCCGCATGGGTAATTTTGGATTGATGTCGGTCAGCATAGTTTCTTTGATTATTCATCGATTTACCGGAGGAGCGATTTTTTATGCAGATTTGAAATCTGATTCTGAATTTGCATAAAATTAACGGTTTGGCCTAGTTATTCACACGCAGGGTCATCCTTTACCAGTCGACTAGTTTCTCACTCCACCTCCTCCGCCCCAAACCTCGCCGACTGGTACGCTACGATACTGATTCCTCCAAGATTCAAGGATGGCCTGAAAAATTTCTCTTCCCAAAATGGGAATTAAAAATTACCTTTGGTTGGTTATGAGAATATTCACTAAGGGTACTTTGAGGGATTTCTGGACAAAGCATCCTGATGCCGAGGCATCCCTAAAGACTTGGTATACTGTCAACGAGGAGCGAGAATTCAATTCTCCGAACGAGGTGATTTCACTTTTTAAGGGAGCAGATACCGCTGGCAATGGCCGGATTGTGTTCAATATATGTCACAATAAATACAGGCTGATTGCAAAGTACGAATACAGTAAGAGACTTATTTTTGTAAGGTTCCTGGGAACACATAAAGCGTATGACGCTATTGAAGATATCAAATTCATTTAGCTTAGAATAGATCAAAAATGAAAATTAAACCTATTGATTTAAAGAATGTTATAATTTCGCCAGTCACGAATCAAGAAGAATTCGACCGAGCTTCTGAAATAATAGATGCTCTCGTAGATGCCGACCTGATAGAAGACGAAATGACGCGAAAAAAAGCCCTGGATTTGTTGGAGGCGGTCACGCTGCTCGCTATTGCTTACGAACAAAAACGCTATCCCGTCGAGAAGCTCGATCCCATAGAAGCCATCCGGCAGCGCATGGAAATGCTGAATCTCTCGCAAAAAGATGGGGCGAAATACTTCGGGGGAGAAAACCGGGTTTCGGAAGTTTTGAACGGGAAGCGGCCGCTTACTTTGAAAATGATAAAAAACCTATATCAGGGTCTAGGGGTTCCGGCGGAGGTGCTGCTAGCTGGGTAGCATGGGAGTGGCTATCAACCTTTTGTCCAAACACTAAAGATGCCTGATGCACTACTTTTTACAGATTACTGTACCAGTCTTTTTTGATATTGACTTGCTCAATGAACTCAGTAGTTATTCCCAACTTTAATTCTTTTAATTTTTCACAAAGTACCTCACCATTAATTAAATCAATTGGAGGCGCTCCGTCTCTCGTTGCTTCTTTGACCGCTTCTTTCGTAAAAGTACCAGTGGTGATAAACAGTCCTTTGTCGGCCCTTCCCTGCATAGCACCTCTAAAATCACGGATTTGGCTAGGTGTAACAGATCCTCGGTATCGTTTACACTGAAAAATCACGTGGAAACTCAACAGACCGCTAATTCTAACGATGCCCTTTCCGTCGATTCCACCGTCTCCCGATTTTCCTGTCACTTCTACCTGAGAAAAGCCGCTCTCTCTCAATATTCGCTGCGCGAGTCTTTCAAATGCAGCAGGCGTTATGTTGTATAAAACATCCAATAGGCTCTCCTTCCACGCCTCCTCGTTTTCGACGTCTTCGTTTACTTCTTCTTTAACCTCGCTGATGGCTTTGGTCTGATTTGCTTCTTTCTGAATTTGCCTGTTTTGTTCGCGAACAGTTCGGACGATTCTAGTATAATCTAGTTTGCTGACATCTATGTCTGCCTTTAACAATGCCCAGACTCCTCTGGATGAGTTTTCAAGGAGTCCAAACTTTTTGAGGTAGCTTCTACTCCAAGCAAGCCTGTAGTCTATCTCACTAACTGATCCTTCTTCATTATGTGGTATTTGTAACGAAGCTTCAGGCAACCTGGTAATTTCATAAATTTTTGTGTTGATCTCTTCAATACTTCCTGAACCACCAAGCGCAATTAATGCTTTGACAGTCGGTATGAGCAGTTCGTCATATGAAGGTATATTTTGGTTGGTTGTCTTTTTCTTCATATAACTTTTATTAAGATTGTTGTAGATATAAGCTCTTGACCTCTCCAAACCTACTCCACCGCCTCCGCCCCAAACCCCGCCGACTGGTACACCACAAACGCCCCATCTTTCTCCGCCGAAATACCATAAATTTCCAGTCTCTTATCCTTCGCCAGCGGGATGGCTTTTTCCAACCCCATGACCAAAAAAGCCGTGGCGTAGGCATCGGCAGTCATGCAGTCGTTGGCCAGCACGGAGATGCTGAGCAGGTTATGGGTAATAGGAAAACCCGTGTGCGGGTCGATGGCGTGGCTGAAGCGCTGGCCGTTGCGCTCCACGAACTTGCGGTAGCTGCCTGAGGTGGCCAGAGATTTGTTTTTTAGCGATACCACGGCTTGCAGCGGCCGCCCCGCCTCGGCGTTGTCCACGGGCTTGTCGATGCCGATGCGCCAGATTTCGCCGCGCTCGTTCCGGCCCTGCGCGCGAACTTCGCCGCCTACTTCCACCATGTAATTTTCAACACCCTTTTTTTGCAAAAACATGGCTAATACATCTACTGTATAGCCTTGCGCAATGGCGTTGAAATCAATCTCTGTATGGGGAGTTTGCTCGATCAGCTTTCCTTCCTGCAATTGTACTTTTTGGTAGCCAACACGTTGAAGTAAGCTATCGACCTGCGCCGAATCGGGCGGGGGCAAGCCCTTCTTAAAACTGAATCCCCAGGCTTCTACTAGCGGCCCGACGGTGCAGTCGAAGTAGCCGTCCGTTTGGCCGGATACTTCCCAGGCTTTGCGGAAAACGTTGGTAAAGTGGGCGTCGGCGCGGATGCCGGGGCGGTTGGCGTTGAGGAGGGAGATAACCGAGGTGCTGTCCCACAACGACATGGAGCGGTCGATGACGCGGAAAATGCTATCGACCGAAACCGAGAAATCGCGGGAAAGGGAATCGACGTAAACGATGCGGAAGGTGGTACCCTGCGCGTTGCCTTCCAGTTGGGTATAGGTCGGGCGTGGTGCCTGGCAATTTGCCAGTAGTAAGACAAAAACCAGGAATGACAAGCTCCGG
This sequence comes from Cytophagales bacterium, assembly GCA_038256395.1. GTDB lineage: Bacteria > Bacteroidota > Bacteroidia > Cytophagales > Spirosomataceae > Persicitalea. Next base: position 6,432 of record JBBSKK010000047.1, read on the forward strand.
CTCATCCCCCGAAATCGTCGAAGGCCACCTGCTCCGAAGGAATCCCCCAGTCATCGGCCATTTTGATGACCGATTGGTTCATCATTGGCGGGCCGCAGAAATAGACTTCCAGGTCTTCAGGATGGGGATGTTTTTTCAGGAACTCATCAATGACTACGTTGTGAACAAAACCCCGGAAACCATCGCCATGGGGGTCGTCGATGTCTTTTTTTAGTTCCCAATTGTCCTCCGTCAAAGGTACGTCCAGGGCCACGACAAAGGTGAAATTAGGAAAATCCTTTTCAATCTGCCGGAATTCGTCGATGTAAAAAAGCTCCTTCCGAGTGCGTCCGCCGTAAAAGAACGTGACCTTGCGCTTGGTTTTTTCGGTATAAAAAAGGTGGAACAAATGCGACCGCATCGGCGCCATGCCCGCGCCGCCGCCGATGTACAGCATCTCGCGGTCGGTATCTTTGATGAAGAACTCCCCGTAAGGTCCTGAAATCGTAACCTTATCGCCAGGTTTCAGGCTAAAAATATACGATGAAGCGATACCGGGATTCACGTCGGCCCAGCCGTTCTTGTCGCGTTCGAAGGCGGGCGTGGCGATGCGGACGGTCAGTTTGACGATGTCGCCCTCGGCAGGGTGGTTGGCCATCGAGTAGGCGCGGAAAACCTCCTCCTCGTTGACCATCGTCAGCGGCCAGAGGTTGAACTTGTCCCAGTCGTCCTTGAACTTGTCGGGGCGGTCGTGGTGGTCGGGGTGAGCCGTTATATCGAAGTCCTCGTACTTGACCACCGTTTCGGGAATGTCGATTTGGATATAGCCCCCGGCCCGGAAATCCAGCGACTCACCCTCGGGCAGCCGCACCTCGAATTCTTTGATAAACGTGGCCACGTTGTAGTTGGATACCACGGTGCATTCCAGTTTCTTAATGCCAAAAACTTCCTCGGGAATGCGGATTTTCATATCCTCCTTCACCTTTACCTGACAGGCCAGTCGCATATTCTCGCGTACCTGTCGGCGGTTGAGGTGGTTGGTTTCGGTAGGCAACACCTCGCCGCCGCCTTCGTACACCATGCAGGTACACATAGCGCAGGTGCCGCCGCCGCCGCAGGCCGAAGCCAGGAATAGTTTGTTTTCGGCCAAAGTCGAGAGCAGCGTACCGCCGGGTTTGACAATCAGCGGCTCGTCTTCCTCGCCGTTGACCGTGATTTTTACGTCGCCCTGCGGCAGCAATTTAGCTTTGGCAAAAAGAATAAGTCCCGCCAGCAAAAGGACGATGAGGATAAAAACGACGACGCTGGCAACGAGTACTGGAACCATATTTTTAGTGATGAATGATGAGTGATGAATGATGAATTATTTTTCAAATCATTTATCACTGATTGTATTACAAAAAATGCCCTTATAAGCTTTACAATTTAATGCCAGAAAAGCTGAGAAACGCCAGTCCCATGAGGGCGGTGATGAACATGGCCATGCCCAGGCCTTGTAACGGGGCGGGGACGTTGGAGTAGCGCAGTCGCTCCCGAATTCCCGCCAGCAGCACGATGGCCAGGAAGAAGCCAAAGCCCGCTCCCAGAGAGAAAACGGTGGTTTCGACGAAGTTATACGCCCGCTCCTGCATGAACAACGACGTTCCGAGAATGGCGCAGTTCACCGTGATGAGCGGCAGGAAGATGCCCAGCGAGGAATACAGGGCGGGCAGGAATTTTTCGATGATCATTTCCACCAATTGCACGGCACCGGCGATGGTCGAGATGAAAAGGATGAAAGCCAGGAAGGTTAAATCCACATCCGCCAGCGCGGGACTGATCCAGGTCAACGCGCCTTCTTGCAACATATAAGTCAGAATGAGGTAGTTGAGCGGCGTGGTCAGCAGCATGACGAAAATAACCGCCAAACCAAGCCCGAAGGCCGTCTTGATTTTCTTGGATACGGCCAAGAACGAACACATGCCGAGAAAGTACGCGAATACGACGTTCTCTACAAAAACAGCTTTGACAAAAAGATTGACTAGAGATTCCATTTTTTTAGAGTTTATGAGTATATGAGTTTTTGGAACTCATATACTCCCTAAGATACATTAACCAGCTTCGTATTCCGACTCCGTTGCCACCAGATGTATAATCCGATGATGAACAGGGCGGCGGGTGGGAGAACCATCAGGCCGTTGTTGACGTAGCCGTGGTCGTAGGCCCATTGCGGAACGATTTGGTAGCCCAGAAGCGAACCTGCGCCGAAAAACTCGCGGAACACGGCCACCATAATCAGAATCAGGCCGTAGCCCAGGCCGTTACCAAGTCCGTCCAGGAACGACGGCCAGGGCTTTTGGCCCAGGGCAAAAGCTTCGAGTCGGCCCATGATGATGCAGTTGGTGATGATGAGACCAACGAAAACCGCCAGTTTCTTGCTGACGTCAAACAAATAGGCTTTCAACATCTGATCGACAATCGTGACCAGCATGGCCACAATGATGAGCTGCACGATAATCCTAATGCGTGTGGGTATGGATTTGCGCAACAGCGAGACGATAAGGTTTGAAAAAGAGGTGACGAACATCACGCCCAGCGCCATGATAAGGGCAGGCTTGACCTGCACTGTCACGGCCAAAGCCGAGCAGATGCCCAGCACCTGCACGGTGACGGGGTTGGTGTCGTCCAGCGGGTCACGCAGGATTTGGAGGTTCTTTTTTGAGAACAGCGCGTCCTTTTTGTTTTTGTCCTTAACGACAGGAGGCGCGGCGGGAGTTTCTTGTACAGCCATACGTGGAGTTTAAAGTTTATGAGTTTATGAGTTAAGAGTTCACGCGAGTTTCTATAACTCATGGACTCATAAACTCATACACTCATTTTAGAGCTACTTGTTTTTTGTTTTCAATTTTGTCAAAATACGAAACGTAGGGGGCGAGGCCGTTTTCGAGCATGTCGTCGGTGCCGTCGGAAGTGATGGTGCCGCCGGAGATACCATCTACGCGGTGTTCTGGGCCGAGTGGGCTTTTGTAGGTGGATTTCAGGACATTGACCGACACGAACTTGTCGCCCTCCATGATTTTCTTACCCTGAAACTGCTTCTGGAAAGGATACTCGGCTATTTCGGCCCCCAGGCCGGGTGTTTCGCCCTTGTGGTCGAAGATGGCTCCGTACACGGTGTTGAAATCTTCTTCCAGCGAAATGTAGCCCCAAATCGGCCCCCAAAGTCCGGTGCCGCGCAGGGGGATGATGTAGTATTTTTTATTGTCCTCGCCCGTGTAAATGTACAACGGCAGCTTGCGCTCGGCGGGATCGATATTGATTTGGTTTTTCAGGTCGATTTGCACGGGCTTTTCGTCTTCCACTTCGCCCGCCGTGTTCACGACCAGTTCCTCGATGCTCGACTCGTAGATTTCGTTGATCTTATCGCGATCGGTATAGTCGAGCCTCACCGCTTTCAGGATGTTAGAGCGGATGTCTAGCGCGATGTTGGAGTCCTGCAGGGGTTTGAGGCCCTCGGCGGCTACGGCCAGGACAATGGCCGTGACGATAGAAAGTACGGCGGCGTAAATCAGGGTGTATTGGTTGCTATGCACGTCTCATTCGGGTTTTAATGTGGCGTTCCACCACGAGGTGATCGATCAAAGGCGCAAACACGTTCATCAGCAGGATAGCCAGCATGACGCCTTCGGGGTAAGCCGGGTTGAATACCCGTAGTATAACGGTAAACATTCCAATCAGTATGCCATAAATCCATTTTCCGGTTTCGGTATGGGCCGCGCTGACGGGATCGGTCGCCATATACACCGCCCCAAAGGCAAAGCTTCCCAGCAATAAATGGTAGTAAGCGGGCGTATGCAGCGAACTGGTCGGCACATCCACGGGCGCAACAAAATTGAGGAAAAGCCCCATTGCCAACGCGCCGATGACGCAAGAAAGGATGATTTTCCAACTCCCCACGCCGGAAGCAATGAGGATAAACACGCCGATCAAGATGGCAAAAACGCTGGTCTCGCCGATAGAGCCTTGTTCAAAGCCCCAAAACATATCGGACGGAGAAGGAAGTTGCGTGTAGTTGTTGTCGAAGGTCACCAGGTTAGTGGCCCCGGAGTAGGCGTCCACCAGGGCGTGGCCCGGCTCGGGCGTGAGGTCGGTCCAGATGTCGCCCGTCATGTAGGCGGGAAAGGCGAAGAAGAGGAACGCGCGGGCCAGCAGGGCGGGGTTCATGAAATTCATGCCTGTACCGCCGAAAATTTCTTTACCTATAATCACGCAGAAGACCGAGGAAAAGGCCACCATCCACAGCGGAATCGTGACGGGCATAATCAGCGGGATGAGCAACCCCGTGACCAGGTACCCTTCGCTGACGACGTGACCCTTCGATATGGCGAAGACAAACTCCGTCCCCAGCCCCACGGCGTAGGAAACGACCACAATGGGCATCACGCGCCAGAAGCCGAACATGAAGTTCTCCATCAGGCTCATGTCCATTCCGTAGGCCAGGTAATGCTGGTAGCCCACGTTCCACATCCCAAAAAGCAGCGTGGGAATCATGGCGATTACCACGGTAAACATGGTGCGCTTCAAGTCCATGGCGTCGCGAATGTGGACGCCGCTCTCGGTGGTGTGCCCCGGCACGAACAAAAACGTCGACAAAGCGTCGAACGCCGGATGGTATTTCTCGTATTTGCCACCCTTCTTAAAGTGTGGTTCAAGGGTTTCGACCAGGTTTTGTATCGGCTTCAAATGGAGTTTATGAGTTTAAAGTTTATGAGTTTATGAGTGGGGGCAGTGGGTTTGTTTAGGTGTTTAGACGTTTAGTTGTTGAGGCGTCAACCCCTTAATCATTAACCGTTTAATCCTTAACCCTTTTGTCATCCTGAGCGTAGCCGAAGGGCTAC
>JBBSKK010000048.1:0-11237 GCA_038256395.1 Cytophagales bacterium
CACAATACCTAAGCAGGTATAATCGCCGGGTGGTACCTGCACCACCCCCCCACCGGCCTGCCGGGCGGCTGCAATGGCGTTGGTAGTGGCGGTAGTGGCATCGTTGGATTTTTTACCCGTGGCTCCGTAGTCTCGAATGTTGAACACAGTTGGCACGGCAAAAACCGATGTAGTAAAACCAAGCAGGAGGATTATAAAGATTGATTTCATAGAATTCAGTTGGTTTGATTGGGTTTGGAAATAGTTAATCAGTAGGCTTTTTTTCGGCGGATTGCAACAGCGTGACGATGGCGCGGTGGCCGTTGTCGCGGGCGCGGTCGATGGCTCGGAACCCGTCACTGTCGCGGTAGAACACGTCTGCTTTCTGCGCCAGCAGCCGTTTTACCTCCGCCGTGTTGCCATCCCAGGCAGCCCGCAGCAGTTCACGGCCCAGTTTTCCAGCACTAACTTCGGTAGGTTGATGGGGTTGGCCGGGTTGTGCCGTCACAACTTTACCCGTTTTGAGCACGGTTAGCGTGCCAGTTAGCTGGTGGGCTTCGGCGAGTTGGGCGGGTGTTTTTCCGGCTTTATCCCGAATGATCTGGCTGGCTCCGGCCCGCACCAGGGCCGCCACAATGGGGTCGTAACCCATTTCGGCGGCATAGTGCAAAGGTGTCCGTCCGGCTTCGTCCACCTCATTCATGTCGGCCTTGGCATCGATCAGCACCTGCACTACCGCGTCGGTTGCGTTTAGCCCATTGGTGAAGCGTGAGTAGCCTTGCCAGGCAGCCCAGTGCAGGGGAGTTCGGCCGTTTTCGTCGCGGGCTTCGAGTTGGCTCCCGGCCCGGATCAGGTCGCGGATGCGGTCGAGCGATTCGCATTCTTGCTGCCGCCAGGCCGAGTGGGAATTGGCCACGGCGGCGTGGAGGGGCGTCCAGCCGTCGCGGGTGCGGGCATTCACATCGGGCTTTTTATCCATAATGAGCCGGAACAAATCGTACTTCGAGTGCCTGACCCCCTGTCCGGGATGGTCGATGTTGCCCACGAACGTACCAGCGGCCATGTGGAGGGGCGTCCAGCCGTCGTGGGCGGGATGGTTCACGTCGGCTCCGGCGACCAAAAGTGCTTCCACGGCTTCGTAGTTGCCGCCGAGCAGGGCCGAGTGCAGGGCCGTCCAGCCGTTGGCGAGTGTGGCGTTGACATTCCCTTTGCTGATTTCGGCGCGGAGCGCGTTCATGTTATAGCGTTCCGCCACGCGGTTGATGGCGAGCCCCGGCCCTTCGTTGGGTTTGGCAAAAGTCCCGATTTTCCCTTTCATTTTTGATTGATAAGCCACCGGCCATTCGCTGCGTTTGGCCGAAGGATTTGGTTTCCCCTGGCCAAACAGCGTCACGATGCTGCGGGCAGCCAGCGTGAGCGTCCGCTGGTTTTTCTGAAAACTTCCTACCAAAACACAACCCTCATTTTCCGTCGAGCGAAATACCTGGTAGGTCGTGGATGCGCCTGGACTATCGACGGAAAACTGCACGGTTTGCGCGGAGTCGCTGCGGTTGATCAGCACGGTCGTCAGCGTGCCATCCGCATCGTGCCGGAACGCCGACGCCAGTACGTCGGGGTTAGAAGAGCGGCTTTCCACCCGCACGGCACCGGGCCGGACATAGCGGTAAAAGTGTTTGGCAGCGAAGTACTTCGGCGAGGTGCGGGTGCTGTCCATGAGGGCATACACGCTGTGCGGCTCGGCAATCTGCCAGTAAAGCCATGCGCTCATGTTGCCGCCCACGAGGTAGTCATGCATATCGTTCGCCATTTTCATAGCCCCCGGCCAGGTTTGGTCATGGCCGGAGGTTTCGGTCATCCAGGTTTGCCGCCCGTATTGCTTCGTGGCTTCGTACCATTTCGTCACGCCCGCGAATTCCTGCTGCCGGTGGGTGGCGAATTGGCCCCGGAAATTCCGGGTTTCGGGGTCGTTCATGGTCGGCACGATGCTATGGAGCATCCGGTCGGCAAACATCATGTCCTCGGGCAGGTGAATTTGGGTGGTGATGCCCTCGCGCTTGAACTTCCGCATCAGTACCCGCACCGCTTCGCGCACCTGCTGCGGATTGTAGAGGCACGATTTGTAGGGTTCGATGAACAGCAGTTCGTTCTGGATACTGATGGAGCCAATGTCGATGTCCCAGTTCTGTTTGGCGGCGATGATGAAGGCGGCCATGTTCTCGGCGTACTCCTCGTACCTATCGGCCCGCAGGTGCCCGCCCTGCACGGTGGCCCGGTGGGTTTTGGTGAATTCCGGAGGCGACCAAGTGGCGGCGATGAAGCGCGTAACGCCCCGCTTTTTGAGCGCCTGAGCAAAGCGCATCCGCCGCTCCATGAAGTGCATATTGAAGTTTTCCCAAGCAAAATGGTTCGGGTCGTCATCGTCGTTGACGGCCTCGAGTTCCTGCGGAATCGACATCCGCAGCATCGTCAGGCCGAGATCGTCGACGATGCGGTCGTACAGCGACGAATCGGCGTAAAAGGCGGGCGAGTCGGTGAAGTCGATGATGCAGGAGCCGAAGCCTTCGATGGTTTGGTAAGTCTTTGCCGGGTCGATCGAAACCAAAACCTGTGGAGGTGCTACAGGTTCCCTGATCTCCACCGTAGCAGCCGTCAGGATGCAGGAGAAAAAAGCAAAATATCTCATCATAATCGTTTCGTCAGAAGTTTCTTATTGTCCGGCAAAAAGCGGGTTTTTGCCTCAGTTACCAAGGCTAACCCTCACAGACCCACCCAGCCGTTAAAAATAAATCCCTGTTTTTTATGGAAAAATTCAAATCCAAACCCAAACCGACCGCTTATGTACTCAATCCGTTACCTCATGCGAGTCTCGCTCATGCTCTTCCTGCTATTATCGGGAAGTCTTGCCGGAACCGCCCTCGCCCAAAGCCGGACTATTTCCGGAAAGATCACCGACGCCGCCAATAGCACGGGCATTCCCGGCGTCAACATTTTACAAAAAGGAACGACCGTTGGAACTACTACCGACGCCGAGGGGAATTTTCAACTCACTGTTTCGGCCAACGCCAAGACGCTGGTCATTTCCTCGGTGGGTTATCAGGCCAGGGAAATACCCATCACCAATAGTAACACGATCGACTTGTCACTCGAAACCGACACCCGCTCACTCACCGAGGTGGTGGTGGTAGGCTACGGCCAGAAAACGACCCGTAAGCTTACCGAATCGATCGGCACGGTGCAGGCCAAAGACATCACCCGGCTGCCCGTAGCCAACGCCGAAGCCGCAATTCAGGGCCGCGTTTCGGGCGTGCAAATTACTAACGTCGACGGCACGCCGGGTAGTCCGGTGGCTATTCGTATCCGCGGTATCAGCACAGTAGGCAACAACCAGCCGCTGTTCGTGGTCGATGGCGTACCCATCGGCGACGGCACGGGTAACCAGATCAACCCCGCCGACATCGAAAGCATTTCGGTGTTGAAAGATGCTTCTTCTTCCTCTATCTATGGTCTGCGGGCGGCTAACGGCGTCGTACTGATTACGACCAAGCGCGGCAAGCAGGGCAAGCCCCGCGTCAACTTCGATGTGTATTCGGGCGTGCAGAATTTTCCTAAGTTTTTCGAGATGAACAGCACGGCTCAGTACGCCGAGTTGGCCCAGGAAAGCTTTGACAATGCTAATGCGCAGAGCGGTGCTGCGCCCGGTACGCCCGATTTTTTGGTGTTGCCTCCTGACCTGAGACCCGGCGGCAAGCTGCTCAACATCGATAACCGCGACATCTGGCGGGAGTCAGTGGTGGAGAAAAACGCTCCGATCTCTAACTACAACCTGTCGCTTTCGGGCGGAAACGAAAACTCCAACTACTTTATCTCGGGAGGCGTATTTCAGCAAAAATCCATGGTCAAGAAGTGGGACTTGACCCGCTACTCGTTCCGGATCAACAGCGACCACCGCGTGGGCAAGCGCCTGAAGTTCGGCCAAGCCCTCACGATCGCCTACAACGAGACCAAGCGCGGCAGCAACGCCGGCGGCGACGGGTTTCTTTACTCTGCTGCCGCGAGTATGCCGCCTTTCTTTAACTACCGCGACGTCGATAACTCCATACCGAACAACCGCTACGGCTACACTGGCAACCTGAACGTAGCCGGTCTGACGATCCTGAATACGCCCGGTATCAACCAAGTCGTCGATCAGACCGACCGCTCGCTGCGCCTGCTGGGCAACATCTACGGGGAGCTGGAGATATTCAAGGGACTCAAGCTGCGTTCGGTAGCCGCGCTCGATTACGGCAACTCTTACAATACCGCTTGGAGGCCGGGCTATACAGCCTTGGAGCTGGGTCAGGAGCGCAACACCAACGAATTCGGCGACAACCGCTCGCAGGGCGTACAGCAAGTGTTTACCAATACGCTCAACTACGACGGCACCTTCGGCGACCACACGATTAGTGCGGTAGGCGGGATGGAGTACCAGCAGATTCGTAACAACAACTTGAGCTATACGGGCTTCAACTTCGCAAGCACCGACCCCCGGTTTTACCGCAGCGTGCGCAACCAGCAAGGACTTGCTAATGCCAGAGGGGAATTTCAATTTGCCAATGCCGGCTCGGGCCTCTCGGAGCGGGCTTACTTCGCTTACTTTGGCCGCGTCAGCTACGACTACCTGGATAAATACCTCGTCACGGCCACGGCCCGCTACGATATGTCGTCCAACTTTGCTCCCGAAAACCGCGCCAAGCTTTTCCCGGCGGTCTCGGCGGCCTGGCGTATTTCCAGCGAAGATTTCTTCAAGGATCAGCTACCCTTCATCACCGACCTCAAGCTGCGCGGCAGCTGGGGGCAACTGGGCAACGACCGCATCGGCCGCGATTTTCCCTACGTGGCCCGCGTGAACCCATTTGGCTGGTATACGATCGGCGCCGCCCAGTCGTCGCAGCAAGCCTCGGGTATTCCCGACCTAACTAACCGCAGCCTGCGCTGGGAGGTTAACGAGAGCATCGACGCCGGATTTGACGTAACGTTCTTCGGCCGACTCAACCTGCTGGCTACCTACTATACCCGCAACACCAAAGACTTCCTGTATAACCTGCCGGTTAACAGAACCTCGGGCTTTGGCGGTATTCCCGTCAACCTGGGGCAGGTCAACAACCGGGGCTTCGAGTTCGAGACCAGCTACCGTACCTCGCTGGCCAAGAGCGGCAGCATCGAGTTTTTTGGTAACCTGACCACCGTCCGCAACCGACTGGTGTCGCTCGCTCCGGGCGTCAATGAGTTTGCCAGCGGCGACTATCGGACGGCCGTAGGCTTCCCGATCGGTTATTTCTACGGCTACAAGACGGAAGGAATTTACCAGAATCAAGGCGAAGCTGATAACGCCCTGCTCGACGAGGTGAACGGTAAAAATGCTCCCTTCCCCGGTGATGTGATTTTTCAGGACAACAACGGCCCCGGCACCGACGGGCAGCAGTTTAGCGGCGTGCCCGACAGCAAGATCACGCCCGAGGATCGGACGTTCCTGGGCAAGACGATCCCCGATTTTTTCTACGGTTTCGGCCTGAACGCCACCCTGAAAGGCTTCGACCTGAATATGCTCTTTCAGGGCGTAGCCGGTATCAGCGTGTACAACTCTTTCCGACGGGGAGCCGAAGGTCTGGGCGGCGTGGGCCGCAACAAGCTCGCCTCCACTGAGGAACGCTGGCGCGGCGAGGGCACCAGTAACTCCATGCCCCGGGCCACGGCCAACGACCGCAACCAGAACGACCGCTTCTCGGATCGCTGGGTGGAAGATGCCAGCTTCCTGCGCTTCAAGAACATTCAGCTCGGCTACTCGCTGCCCCGGCAGGTGCTCGACAAGGTGAAAATCTTCCAGGGTGCCCGCGTCTACGTGGCCGCTACCAACCTTTTCCGCATCACGAAGTACAAAGGTTTGGACCCCGAAGTAGTTAGCTACGGCAATGCTTCGTCCCAGCTCTTCGCCGGTACTGACGCGGGCAACATCCCGCAGCCCGTTACCGTACAGATCGGCGCTAACCTGACGTTCTGATTTTACATTCTAATAAAAAATACTAACTCCGATGAAAAAAAGAATCATATCCCTGACACTCACCCTACTATTGGTAGGGGGGCTCTTTACCCGCTGTGAGCAAAAGCTCAACCTGTCGCCCTTGGGCACGCTCGACGAATTGACCTACTACCAGACTGAGAACGATTTTAAGAGCGCCGTGCTGCTGGCCTACTCCACCCTGCTCAACTATACCTACGAGCAGTTCGACGGGGGTGGGTGGATCCAGACCATGATGCTGCCCGACGACGACGCCACAACGGCTAACAATAACATTAACAGTATGGAGATCTTCAACTGGACACCGACGGACGGGCCGTTCAGGGCTATGTGGGGGACCACCTACAAAGGTGTGCAGCGTTCTAATATTATTATTGAGAAAATTCCCGACGCGACCGGCCTGTCGCCCGAGCAAGCCAAAGCCTTTGATGGAGAAGCGCGTTTCTTGCGGGCTTACTTTAACTTTATACTGGCCCATCAGTTTGGCACAGCTCCGCTGGTCGAGACAACGCCGCGTACCGTCGAAGCCACCCGCGCCCCCAGCTCGAAGCCCGGCGAACTGTGGGACTCCGTAATTGCCGATTTGAAAATCGCCAAGGCAAATCTGCCCGAAAAGCGTGATGACGTCAACCTTGGCCGCGCCGATCGCATAGCGGCCACGGCGCTGCTGGGCAAAGTGCTGCTCTACCGGGCGCAGTGGGAGAAGAAGCCCGAGCTGTACACGCAGGCGGCCGCCGAGTTTGAGAGCATTATCGGAAAGCGCTCGCTGATAGCCAACTACGGCAATAATTTCAAACCCTCGGCGGAAAACAATGTCGAGTCGATCTTTGAAATCCAAATGGGCATAGGAGGGCCAGGCGGTAATCCCTGGCTGCCCGCTGACTTCGGCGGCATCGGCGCGGCCGGTTCGGCCCGCCTGATTTACATGCGCGCCGCCTGCGGACTTAACCCGGCCGATTGCGCGCCGGGAGCCAATGCGCAAGGTTATGGCCAACTTCAGATCACCCGTCCCCTACAGCAGGCCTTTGAGACCGGTGATCCGCGCCGCGCCGCTACGATTTTCCTCGACGGAGATGCCTACAACACTGGATCGAACGCCGACGGCTCGAAGGGCTGGATCTACAAAGGTGTGTACTCGGCTACCGGCTCATCGCCGGCCAAGTACGTGCTGGGCGATAATAATTTGGACTTCCGCTCGCCGCTTAGCGTTAACAACCAGCGCGTGATCCGCTACGCAGATGTGTTGCTGATGCTGGCCGAGTGCAAGATTCTGGGCCCGGCCAAAGACCTGGCCGGTGCGGCTGCGCTCATCAACCAGGTGCGCCGCCGCGCCGACCCGACCGGGAAAATTTTGCCGGACGTAGCCGTTGGTGCCGAGGCGGCTATGTTCAAGGCCCTGCGCCACGAGCGCCGCGTGGAGCTGGCCCTGGAAGATCACCGCTACAACGACCTGGTGCGCTGGCACCGGGCGGGGCTGATCAACATCAAAACCGACATCGACTTCGGGCGGCCACAGGCCAACCAGGCCTGGTCGGAGAAGAACCTGATCAAGCCCATCCCGCAGAGCGAGCGTGATCTGAATCCCGACCTGGTTCAGAATACCGGTTATTGAATCGATTACTTTTCGGCATAACCAAAACGACACCAAAAAGACCAAATCCGGGTCTTTTTGGTGTTTTAAGGAGATTTGGGTGAATTCATGCTACTTTTTAACGGATTTGTCCAGTAGAGAGGAGCCGGATTCCACCACCTTTGTTTCGTCGTGTCGGGGAAAAACTACAAGATCATGAACAGCAAAGACCGCCGACGGCTGCGGTGGCTGGAGGCAGCGACCCAGGTGCTACTCTTCGCGTTGCTATGGCTGGCCGTGTGGCTGCTTCTCCCCGGCTAAGGACAAAGAACCCTTAGACCGCATAGTTATGAAAATCAATGTTGCATTCGATGAACAGGATCAATTGCCCAAGTACCTCAAGGTAGTCAACGCCATCGTGCAGGACATCGAGCGAGGCCATCTTTCCGCCGGTGACCGCCTGCCCTCGCTCAACGAAGCCTGCGCCGATTGGTACCTCTCCAAAGATTCCGTCAAACGGGCCTACGGTACCCTGCACCAGCGCGGGTTTGTTACGTCCATCACGCGAAAAGGATTTTTCGTGGCCGGGTCACCCAAACGCCATGCCCTGCGCGTACTGATTGTGGCCGGGCAACTGACCGAGGGTGTAAAGGAATTGCACGACGCCATTGCGGCCAGTCTGACCCGCGAGGTCATTCTCGACGTGTGCAGCTACAACTATCAGCGGCAGTTGCTGTGCCAATTGCTGGAAAAACACCTGGGCGACTACCATTATTTTGTGATGATGCCGCACCTGATCGGCCAGGATTCTGCCACCCTGCAGTGCCTGAGGAAAATACCTGGCCGAAATCTGATCCTGATTGGTAACGATTGGCCGGAAACTTTACAACACGGCTACCAACTGCGTTACGGGGGCGAGGAAGCCATTTACGGAGCGCTCCGCACCCACTTAAACACACTCTGCCGGTACACTCGCCTGAATCTGGTACTCTCGGAGCAGGATTGCTTCGACGCGGACTCGATCCGGGCTTTTCGCCGCTTTTGTTCCGACTACGCGTTCGACTTTCAGATGATCGATGATCTCGCGGAAAGCGACGTGCAGGCTGGACAAGCGTACTTCGTGGCCCACAGCCGCCACCTGGTCAAATTGGTCGGCTGTTGTCAGCGCTCGGGTTGGGAACTCGGCAAGCAGATCGGGGTGGTCAGTTTGGTCGAGAACGACTACACGCGTCTGCTCGCCGGGGGTGTGTCGGTCATTGGCCGCCCCTCCGCCGACGTCGGCAGGCAGGTGGCGCAAATCCTGGGCGACCAGCACGGAAACGGCACGTCTGTTCATTCCCCGCTGCCGCTCCAACCGAAATTCCGTGCCACCTGCTGACCGCGATCGTATGCGAAAATACCATTTTACTGGAGTCGGCTTGGTCTTATTCCTCCTGACGAGTGCCTTGGCGGCTTGCACCACGCGCGAGAAATTATTCAAGCTACTTCCCTCCTCCCAAACGGGTATCACCTTCGAGAACCGCCTGACCGAGAGCGACTCAATTAACGCCCTTACCTTTGAGTACATTTACAATGGAGCGGGCGTGGGCGTGGGTGATTTCAACCGCGACGGTCGGCCGGATCTTTATTTTACGGGGAATCAGGTGTCGAGCCGACTGTATTTGAATGATACCGAATCCGGTGGTCCCATTCATTTTGAAGATATAACCCAAAAGGCTGGAACAACAACCCGTGACTGGTGTACGGGGGTAAGCGTAGCCGACGTGAATCAAGACGGCTGGCCCGACATCTACGTGTGTGTAGCTGGTCTTGCTCCGCGCGCGGGCAACAAACTTTTTATCAACGACGGCCCCACCGCCGATTCGATTCCGACATTTACGGAACGAGCTGCCGAGTACGGCCTCGACGATACCGGCTACAGCACCCAGGCGGTTTTTTTCGACTACGACCGCGATGGTGACCTGGACTGCTACCTGCTGACCAACGCCCTGGAACCGACCAATCGAAATGCCCTTCGCGCCAAATTTACCAAAGGTGAAGCGCCCAGCAACGATCGGCTGTACCAAAACGACGGGATGCGATTCAGCAACGTGGCCCTACAAACGGGCATCCTGACCGAAGGCTACGGCCTGGGCGTTTGCCTGAGTGACCTGGACGATAACGGCTGGCCGGACGTTTACTGCGCCAACGATTTTTTGTCCAATGATCTTATCTGGATGAACAAGGGGGGCGAAGGTTTCACTAACCAGGCAGATGCGTTCACCAAGCACCAGACCCACAACGGCATGGGCGTGGACATCGCCGACATCAATAACGATGCGCTGCCCGACATCTTGGTGGTGGACATGCTCCCGGCCGATAACTACCGGCAAAAGATGATGCTCCCCGGCACCAACTATAACCACTTTCAGATGGAGGTGGGTCTGGGTTATCAGCCGCAGTTCATGCGCAACACCTTGCAGTTGAATCGCAGTTCGGCGCAGGGGGGCGTGGCTTTTTCGGAAATCAGTCAATTGGCGGGCATCGAAAAAACCGACTGGAGTTGGGCTCCGCTGCTGGCTGATTTCGATAACGATGGCTGGAAAGATCTCTACATCACCAACGGCTACCGCCGCGACGTGACCAATCTCGATTTTATAGCTTACAGCCAGGAAAATGGCGTGTTTGGTACTCCGCAGGCGCAGTTCCGGCAGGTGAGCAAGGAGCTGTACGCTTTGACAGAAGTCAGTGTGCCCAAATACGCCTACCGCAACCGGGGCGGCGATCCCGCCACCACGCTTGCATTCGAGGACGTTTCGGAAGCTTGGGGTTTGAACCAGATCGGCTTTGCCAACGGTGCGGCCTACGTCGATCTCGACAACGACGGCGATCTGGATCTGGTGACCAACAACATCGACAGCGAAAGTTTTGTGCTGGAAAACCAGTTGAACCAGCGAGCGAATCCTCCCAGTTGGCTGCGGCTCTACATCGAACCGGCACCCGGATTGCCCGTAGTAATCGGCACGAAGGTCTGGCTCTACGCGGGTGGTCAGCAACAAATGCTTGAACTCGCTCCCGTACGGGGCTTCGTTTCCACGGTCGAAAATGTACTGCATTTCGGATTAGGAGCGCACAACAGCTACGATTCGCTGGTGATTCGCTACCCCAACGGACTCAGGCAGCATATCGGACCAGGGAAAACTAACCGAATTCTGACAGTAGCTTATCAACCCGACGGCCCCTGGCGACCCGATCCCTCCACTGAGCCATCACTCTTTACCCGTCTTTCCGAAGTTGAAAGCGGCCTTTCGGTCGTCCACCAGGAAAGCCCGGTGGTCGATTTTAACCGAACGCCTTTGTTGCCCCACCTTTACTCCAAAAACGGCCCCTACCTGGCGGTGGGTGATGTCGACGGCGACGGTATCGACGATTTTTTTGTGGGAACCGACTTCGGGCATTTATCCTCGGTTTACGTCCAGGAATCCAGCGGTAATTTCCGCCCCGAACCCCTGCCCGGTAGCGAAGCCTACGAAGATATGAACGCCGCGTTTTTCGACGCTGACGGCGATGGCGACCTCGATCTTTACGTAGTCAGCGGCGGCAGCAAAGAGGAGGGACTTTCGGCTGATTACCAGGATCGGCTTTATTTAAATG
>JBBSKK010000049.1:0-11139 GCA_038256395.1 Cytophagales bacterium
ATTGGCGTTGAGCCGGACGCCCCATTTGAAAAATAAATCGCTCAGATTCAAGTCCAGCGGCTGGGCAAAAGTACCTTCCAGACTGATGCTGTCCACCTTGACCCCGTCCACAAAAAATAGGGCTTTGCCGCCGTTGACGACGTACTGGTCCAGCTTATATTTTTCCTCGTCGCTAAACCGCTGGTCGGGTTTCAGCACCAGCAGCGCGTCCAGCCCGTCGTAGGAAGCGGGATTGTTCACATCCAGAAACACGTCGTATTTCTGCTGCATCGTGGCGATGAGATCCGAGAATCCGGCGGGCGAGGCCGAAGTATGGCTCACGACCAGCCCGACCCGCTTGCGCTCCGTTGGCACCAGTTGCCGGATGGCGGAGGCCAATTGGAACTCCACGCCTTCGTAGGATTGGTTCAATTGCTCCTCGGACGATGCACTTTTATTTCCCTTCAACAACTGCACGGGTACCGCCAGCGTATCGGCTTCCACGATGGCCCCCGGAAAAACCAGCTTCTCGGAGCGCTTCCCGCCCTCGTTATCAAAAAGATTAGTAGGAATTAGCCCGGCTTCGACTAGTTGCTGGTACTGCTGCCCCCGCTTTTCCTCGGAAGCCGCCGCCGACGGGTCGATAAACTGATAAGAAAGATGCCCATCCGCGTAGGTCTTGAACTCCTCCAAAGTTTCGCGCGTGGCCGTCTCCAACCGCTCGAAGCCCGGCGGAAAGTCGCCTGCTAAATACACCGTCACCTTCACGTCCCGCTCCAGCCCTTCCAGCAGCCGCTTCGTAGCGTCCGACACGGTGTAGCGCTTGTCCTCCGTCAGATCCCAGCGCAGCGACACGAACGACGCCAGGTAGTTGAGGGCGATGAAGGACGTTAGTAGGATTGTGAAACGTTTCATTTTTTGTTTAATCGTGTAATCGTTGAACTGTTGAATTGCTGTTGAATTGTTTTTTGTTTCCTGTGCAAGTGAAGAGCCAGTTAAACGTATTGACAAATAAACAGCAATTCAACGATTACACAAATCAACGATTAAACACTTTATCGTCCGTAATCCCTTCCCGATGCTCTTCCAGGAATTCCCGAAAATGCTGGATTTGCTGTTCCTGGACGGAAAAATCCATGTTCAGGTCGTAGTTTTCCTGATATACTTCGCGGAAATCGGTGATGACATAACGCAGAGAACGGACGCCTTTGGATTTGAGGGCCAGTAAATAAAAATTCTGATGGTTGTAGGTAAAGCGTCCCGGTGCGTAGCGGCCCGTGGTTTTAAGGTCAACGGCCAGGGTTTTGCCCACCACATCGACATAACCGTACAGCAGCACGTCGCCGAGTTGGTACTGACAATAGACCTGCGTGTCGGCCATCGGACGCGGTAGCAGAACGCGGGCCTTGCGGATGACTTCGGGGTCGAAGAAATCTTCATCAGTGCCTTTAACGACGGCTTCTTCAAAAGAAACTCCCTTAGCCTGCGCCTGCGTCTGCGGCACGGGAACCCGATTGATCCGGTCCAGCAATTCCTGCTCGGTCAGGTAGCCCTTCTGAAAACGCGCGAAGGTGTTGAGGAGCGTGGGATAGAGTCGGTAGCGAATATCCATCAGTTTTTCAAAATCAAATGCACTCCCACTACTAAAAAAGCCACTCCAAGCAGGCGCAGGGGGCTGACGGGATGGAGGGAAAAGCCCAGCCAGCCGTAGTGGTCGATGACGATGGCGGCGAGGAGTTGTCCGGCGACGGCCAGGGCGAGCATATTGGCCGGACCGAGTTCGCGCACTATGAAAATCACCGATAATACATAAAACGACCCGAACACGCCGCCAAAGAATTTCCACCAACTCACCTGCCGCAACGATTCCAGCGAAGGCACCGGCCCAGTATTAAAAAAAGCAAAGGTAAAGATAAGCACCGTCAAGCCGCCCGAAAAGGAAATGATCGCCGCCAAAATCGGATTGTCGATCGCCAGCCGCATCTGCGAATTGACGCCCGCCTGCACGGTCGTTGCCATACCGATAACGAAGGCCAGAAAGATGAAAAAGTAAAACACTTTTTAGGGGGTTAACGGTAAACGGTCTCTTCGATGTCGCCAGACTCATGAACTCATGAACTCATAAACTTATAAACTAACTCTTTAACTCCCCCACTTCATCCGGGTCGATGCTGCCGTAGTGGTGGTAAACGCGCAGCACGATGCCCAGTGCGACCGTCACCTCGGCGGCGGCAACTACGATCACGAACAGAGCGAATAACTGCCCCCGCAAAAGCACCGGGTCGTGGCGGCTAAATGCGATGAGGTTCAGGTTCACGGCGTTGAGCATGAGTTCCAAGCCAATGAGGATGCCGATGACGTTGCGCTTGGTCACGGCCACGGCCAGCCCCAGGCTGAACAACGCCGCCGCCACGACCAAAAAGTGAAAAAGGGGAATAGCAGAATTCATTCGATTGGGTTAGGGTTGCGATTCATGGCTAAATGAGCCGCGCCCACTAGGGCGACCAGCAACAGAATGCCGGCGATCTCAAATGGTAAAAGGTGCGTGGTCATCAATTCTACGCCCAAGGTGCGAATCGTGGAGCGACTGTTCAGGGTGTCGCCGACGAGAGAAAAATTCGCCTGCCCGATCACCAGAAACAAAACCACGAACAAGGCCAAAGCCACCGCGCCGCCCCAGAAACCTCGCCCCAAAGCGACCAGGACGCGATTGGGCGTTTGGGAGGTGGCCTCCGGGTCAGGTATCCGGGTGAGCATAATCCCAAAAATCAACAGCACCAAAATCCCGCCGACGTACACCATCAACTGCGCCACGGCCAGGAAATCGGCTCCCGCCAGCACGAACAGCGCCGCCACGCCTAGCAATGCCAGCAATAGCGCGAAGGCCGCGTACATCAGGTTTCGGGTCAGGAGAATGAAGACGCCCGAGCCCAGGGTGAGGGCGGCGAAGGCGTAGAAGGGGATTGTTTCAGTTAACAACTTTCTTCAATGATGAGTGATGAGTGATAAATGATTTTTGACTGCTTATTCATCTTTTGGCTTTGGAGGGTTCATAGTAGGGCGAAAGGGAGGTTTGGGCTTAGGCTTTTCAGCGGCAGTATCATCCGCCTTTACTGCTTCCGGTTCCGCAGGAGGAGCTGTTTTAGGCTTCATGACTGGTCGGAAGGCCGGGCGTGCCGCGGTGGGTTTTTCGCTTGACTCCACTTTGGGTGCGGCCTTGGCGGCGGCTTTTAGCGCTTCTTTTTCTGCCTGGAAGACTTCCAGAAGCCGCTTTTTCTCCGCCGCCTCGGCGGGCGTGAGGTTGCCGAACTCATAGACCATGTCGCGGATGTCCAGCTCGCTGTAGTCGAAGGTCTTGGTCATCGTCAGGCATTCCGTCGGGCAGACGGTCGTACACAGTCCGCAGTAGCAGCACTTGGCCATGTCGATGTCGAACTTGGCGGCGTACAGCCGGATGGGTGAGCCGTCGGACGCCTTGCCGATCTCCTCGGTAGCGCGAATCGGTTCGATCTCGATGCAGTCCACCGGGCAAATCTTGGCGCACTTGTCGCAGACGATGCAGTCGTCCATTTCGTTGTGCAGCCGGTAGCGGCCATTGTCGGGGATGGGGATCGTTTCGAGCGGGTATTGAATGGTGACGATCCCTTCGCTTTGCCCAAAAAAATCGTCACTCCGCACATCGCCCGGCATCCGCCGCTTCCGCGCCGCCCACAAATGACGCAGCGTAAGGCCCATGCCCTTGGCGGTGGAGCAGATTCCTTCGGCGATATTTTTGAAGTAGGTCATGGCGGTCGGGCTTCGGCTACGCTCAGCCTGACAGGGTTTTTGGCTACGCTCAGCCTGACAGGGTTTTTGGCTTTTCTTTTTTGCAAAATTAGTGGATTATCCTTTCCTCCCTTCCTCCTCTTTTCCTTTTATCCTTTCAAACAACTCCCGCTGCACCGACTCCGTCTTATCCGTATTGTACCAGCGCTGCACTTCTTCAAGCAACTCGGCGTAGGGTACGGTGGGGTTTTTCTTATATGCCAAAACGATTTCCTGCAACGCCGCCGGGCGCGGCCCCCAGGTGAAAAGCTCGGTGCCGTCGTTGTCTAGCGCGATGAGTTTCGGGATGGATTTGCCGACCTTAGTCAGGTACTCATTCATGATTTCGGGAGGCTCGTCGCGCAGCAGCAGCGTGAGCATGATGAGTGGGTTGAGCTGCGCCACTTTGGCAATAACAGGTAAACTTTGGGCCGCATCGCCGCACCAGGCTTCGATCAGCACGTACCAGGTTTGCGGGGCAGCGACTTGGTAGGCCAACTGCTGCAAGTCCGTGTCCAACTTCACCGTTTTGTCCAGCCGGTGCATCCGGTACTGGTTCAGACGGGTGTATCCGGCCATCTCGGGGGATTGATTGGGGCCGGTGGTGCGGTTTTCGGCGACTACTTGGTCTATCAGGGCCAGGTACTCTTCGTAGGTATAGGTTTGCCCCACATTTTCGGGCGTAAAGACGGTCGGCGTTGCGTTCATGTTTTTTTTAAAAAAGGCACAAAGTTCCAAAGGCACAAAGGAGCAAAGTAAGGCTCCAGAATTCAATTGCCGCAGGCTTTAGCCTGTGGCTAGCGACAAAGGTTAGGAATCGTGAAACTTCGTGTCCTAAAAACCCTTAGACTCATAAACTCTTTCCAAATACTGCAAAGCTAACTTTTCGCGATCAAAGTGCTGTTGGGCGTAAAGGTAGCCGTTTTCGCCCTGCTGCCTCAACAATGTCGGCTTATCCAGATAAAAACGAATCTTGGCCGCGAAGTCGGCCGGGTTTTCCGGCTTTACGAAAACACCAGCGTCGGCGGCTGCTACCAATTCCCGCGATACGCCGTCAATGGCCATCAGCACGGGTTTTCGACAAGAAAAATAATCGAAGGTTTTGTTGGAATAAATGGTCTTGAACGTATCGACTTTTTTTAACACCGATGTTCCCATCTCCGATGCCAGAATATACCTGAAGACTTCCCGCTTTGGCACGGAGTTCACGAAACGGACATTGGTCAAGCCGCGCCGTTGCGCCTCGGCGACCAGGTCTTTCTTCTGCATCCCATCACCGATGAGCAGGAAAAGCACGTTCGTGTAACGCAGCAACTCGGCGGTGTCCAATACCTGCACCAAATGATTGGCCACGCCATGCGCCCCGACGTAGGTGATCACGAATTTGCCCGCCAAACCGTGCGACTCCCGAAAAGCCTCCGCGTCGAACCCGGCCATGACCTCTTCCGACAAAGCGAAGTCGGCGGCGTTGGGGATGAAAATAATTTTTTCGGGCGAAATTTTCTTTTTGGAAATAAGGACATCCCGAAAAGCGGGCGTCAACACATTGATGAGCTTCGCTTTTTTGTATACCAAACCCTCGAACCAATAAGCGAATTTGATAATAAACCGATTGGTCAAAACCCCCGTGTCGATCGCCGACTCCGGCCATAAATCCCGCACCTCGAATACAAAGGGCGTCTTCTTCCACCACGAAAGCACTACTGCGGTTATGCCCACGAACAACGGCGGCGACGTCACGACGATTACGTCGTACTTGCCCCTCGCCAAACGAATCCCGCCCCAAATGCTGGAAAAAGTAAAGGAAAAATACGCCCACAACCGCCCCAGGAAATTAGTATGGTAGTGGGTCGAAACGTGGCAACGAATCACCCGCACCCCGTCACGATTGACGCTTTGGTGAAAATACGGCCTCGACCGTCGCCGCCCCGACCGCCGCTGGTCTTGGTATTTGCCTTTTTTCCCCGCCATGTAATGCACCATCCCCGCCAGCACCGTCACCTCGTGGCCCGCTTCGGTCCACACGCGGCTCATCTCGTTCCAGCGCGAGCCGCCGCCTTCGTCGTCTTTCAGGAAAAATTGGTGGATCAGGAGGATACGCATGGCTTCGGCTCCGCTCAGCCTGACAGGGCTATCGGCTTTTGATTATTGTTCTCAAATAACGGTTTGGCGTGGTGAACACGATGCGCGGCACCGCCACCTTCTGCCCGTAAGTTTCAGAGTACCAGCCTTCGGTTTCAGTCAGGGCGATTTCGTTGTTTTTTTCATCGAAAGCTTGCAAGGAATATTTCTCGAAAAATCTCTCGCCCGGATGCCAGATTTGGTGCATTGGCAATTCGGACAGCGCATTTTCGATCCAATCTTCCACCAGCCACGACAATTCCCCGGCGGACTTCGTCACGCGGCGGCGGTGGACGATGTTTTTTCCGACTTGCCGGAATCCCGTGAACCGACCTTCAAAAATGAACGCATCCTCCCCGGCATCCAGCCAGCCCGCGCGGCTTTCTTTGATCCAGTCAAACCAAATGAAGCGTGGCCCCTTGCGCATTTGGTCGTAATCGCCCAGCATGACGGTGTTGTGCGAAGCGGTTCCCACAAAGTAGCGCGTCCAGCGTTCGCCAGTATTATAGAGGTACGAACCTGCGTCGCGCAAAATGTTCGCGCCGTTCACCCATATATCCAGATGCAGGTTATCGGCCTGGAACGGCCGGTCTTTATAATGGCCGCAGCGCAGGAAAGTCAACGTCCCGGCGTCGCGCAGGACGTAGTAGCCGCCCACTTCGAATGATTCGGCCGTGTTCTTTGCCTCGGCCATTGCCTGTGTCGTATGGACGCGCCCCTCTTCGACCGTGGTCTGTGTCCCCACAGACCCCTTACGTCGCAAGGTCTGTGAGCACACAGACCACGGTGCCGATGAAGACAGTCCATGCGGCCTACCGTTCAACGCTTGCGCCAACGCTGCCAACTGCGGCCGGAAATCGCGAAAATGCCCCTCCCCCAGCGGAAAAAACAGCGCTCCGTCGTTATTACCGTAGTTGGGTAGCCAGCCTGTTGTCTCATCCTGGCAAGTGCGGAGGAAGTGCAGCGACTTGCGGGCGCGATCATAGACTACCTCATCCCAGCATTCGCCGTTGCCGTGGGCAAGTCGCATGGCGAGGGTGAGTAGCTGCACCGCCACGCGGTGGTAGTTCATCGAAAATTGCAGGAAGGTGCCGTCCTCGTAGATTTGGTAAGCTATTTCTTGCTCGAACCAACGTTTACCGTCTTTCTTCCAGTGTGCGCTTTCCGGGAAAAAGGGATAAAGCTGCCCCACCGCGTAGAGCGCCAGCGTCTCCGTCAGAGCGTGGTTGTTGCGCACTACGCGCCTCGAAAAATGGATGTGCGCCGCCACATGCCGCATTTGCCAGTAGATGCTATGCAGGATGTGGGCGAAACGTTCATCAGTAAGGGTGTGGGAGCATTGGTAAAAATGCAGGGCTAAAGTCCAGTTGAGCACCCGCAGCGAAATTTCCTGACTGCACCGCCAATTGGGACCTTGGTTGATGGGATTGGCCGCGATCCAGCTTCCTATTTCCCCAAAAACTAATTCAGATTGATCTTCTTGAAAATGAAAATCGTAACGGATGAGGTCGTACAAAAACGTGAAGCGCGATTTTTCCCAGACGTACTTGATGTCCCCGGCTTCGGGCGAAAAGTCGAGGATTTCGGTCCAGTGCTTGCTGGCGTCGTAGTGGTAGCCCGTCAGCGGGTTGGTGAGCCAGTCGGAGACTTCATATTCCTGGCCCCCAAAAAACGCCAGGCGGCCGGCTTTGAAAGCCTCGACGCGTTTTTGCAGAATGTCGCGTTCATTCTCGGAAATTTTGAGATTGAGATCAAGGCCAGGAAATCGAAATCTAAACTTTTGCCAATTCTCTTTGGTAATAAACTCCCGAAAAGCGGGCTGGACTGGAAAGCGCCCTTTCAAAAGCCCCAACCGACTGGCCCCTTCGTACCAAATCCGGTACGCCACGTACCGAAAGCCCATGTTCTCGAAAAGTTGCAGGGCGTTTTTCAGCATTCAGGGTGTCGATTTTTAGGCGGCTGGTGAGCGACCATTTTCTAGAAAAAAACGCGGTAAATTAGCGATGTTTGCTTATCAGCGAAAAATCCGCCAATATTACGAACTTAGTTTCATTGCTACTTTTTCTTTGCTATGCCTCTCATCAAATCTGTTCGTGACATTTCCCCTACTTTCGGTGAAAACTGCTGGCTCGCTGATAACGCTACCGTAGTAGGTGATGTGACGATGGGCCAAAACTGCACCGTCTGGTTCAACGCCGTGGTGCGGGGCGATGTCAACAGTATCCGCATCGGTGATTGTTCCAACGTGCAGGACGGGGCCGTGATTCACTGTACCTACCAGCGCTTTGCGACCACCATCGGCAGCTACGTTTCCATCGCGCACAACGCCATCGTCCACGGCTGCACCATCGAGGATCACGTGCTAATCGGTATGGGGGCCATCGTGATGGACGGGGCGGTGGTTGGAACGGGTTCTATCGTTGCCGCCGGGGCTATTATTACCCAAAACACCAAAATAGCGCCGGGAAGCATTTACGCCGGGAATCCCGCGAAGTTTTTAAAGAAAATCACCCCTGAACTGACCGCCATTATCGACCGCACGGCGATGAATTACGTGACTTATGCGAGTTGGTACGATTAGGGGCAAAGTTAATAAGGCACAAAGTTTTCAAATTCAAGAGAGTAGGTAACAATCGATGCTGATTTGTCCAACTCCACTACTCCACAACTCCACAATTTAAAATTCTTCCTTCCGGGCGTTGAGATAGCCTTTGATGACGGTAAAGGTGGTGATGGCCAGGAAGAAAAGGATAACGTACTGCACGTAATCCACGATCCAGGGGAATCGCTCCCCGAATAGATAGCCGCCGCCCGTGAGGAGCAAAATCCAGATGCACCCCCCCACGACATTATAGGTCATAAAACTCGGCCAGGGCATCCGAACTAAGCCTGCTAAAATGGGGGCGAAGGTGCGGACGATGGGGAGAAAGCGGCTGATAATGAGGGTGCGGCTGCCGTATTTATCAAAGTATTTTCGGGTGGTTTCAATGTTTTTCTTTTTGAAAAAGAAAGATTCGCGGCGATTTTCGAGGTTATCGCCGAAGAATCGCCCAAACAGATAGCCTATGAGTGATCCCAGGATGGCCGCCGAAATCATACTAAAAAGCAGGGTGCCAATGGGAACGTCCAGGGTGCGGGTGCCGCAGAATACACCCGCCAGAAACACGAGGTAGTCGCCGGGCAGGAAAAAGGCGAAGAAAAGGCCATTTTCGGCAAAAACGATGAGGGTGATGACAATCAGTCCGCCCGTGCGGATGATTTCTTCGGAGTTGAGGATGTATTGGAAAAATTCGACGATGCCGTCCATAGGTGGGATTTTGCCCAAAACTACGCAATTTCTGAAAGTTCAAGCCAGCGCATTTCCTTTTCCGATTGGGTGTCGGTGATTTGCTCGATCTCCACCGACCAGGCGGTGAGTTGCTCGTGCGAGCCGCCGCCGTTCAGTTTTTGGATCAAGGCAACCTTGCGGTTTTCCAGCTTTGGCAGTTCGGCTTCCAGTTGTTCCAGTTCGCGCCGCTCCTTGAAAGTCAGCTTGCGCTTGGCGGTTTCGGCCATATTTTCCGTAGCCACTGCCACCTCTTCCTTTCTGGTATCGTTTTTACCAGCAGACGATTGACCGTTGGTTTCCTGACGCTCGGTGGCTTCCTGCTCTTCCAGCCAGAGGCGGTAGTCGGAGTAGTTGCCGGGGAAGTCGCGGATCTTGCCCTCGCCCTCGAACACGAAGAGGTGATCCACGAGTTGGTCAAGGAAGTAGCGGTCGTGGCTGACGATCATCAGGCAGCCGGGAAAATTGGATAAAAACTCTTCCAGCACGTTCAGGCTACTGATGTCGAGGTCGTTGGTCGGTTCGTCGAGAATCAGGAAGTTGGGTTCCTTCATCAACATCAGCAGGAGTTGCAGCCGTCGCTTTTCGCCACCGCTAAGTTTTTCCACGAAGTCGTATTGCTTTTCCGGGGGGAAGAGGAATGTTTCCAGAAACTTCGATACCATCACTGTCTGCCCCGTTCCCAGCCGCACGACGTCGGCCACGTCCTTTACGATCTCAATGACGCGCTGTCCCGGCTCGTATGCCAAATCCGACTGCGTGTAGTGGCCGAACTGCACGGTATCGCCGCGCACCACCTGTCCGTTGTCGGGCCGCACTTCGCCCGTAATCATTTTTAGCAGCGTTGTCTTGCCCATGCCGTTCGGTCCCACGATGCCGATGCGGTCGCCCTTACGGAAGGTATAGACAAAGTTGTGGATCAACTCGCGGTCGTCGTAGCTTTTGCCCACGCTCTCCAACTCGATAATCTTACTACCCAGCCGCGTGGCGCGGACGTTAAGCTCCATTTGGTTGTCGAACTTCTTCTGGCTGGCTTTGTCTTTTAAGCCCTCGAAGGCGTCCACGCGGTACTTGGCCTTGGTGCCGCGGGCCTTGGGCTGCCGCTGGATCCAGTCCAACTCCTTGCGCATGAGGTTGCGGGCCTTGTCTATTTCGGCGGCCTCCACTTCTTCTCGCATGAACTTCTTTTCCAGGAAGTAGGCGTAATTGCCTTTGTAGGTGTAGGCCGTGCCGTGGTCCAGTTCCAGGACGTTGTTGCAGACTTTGTCCAAAAAATACCGGTCGTGCGTGACGACAAGCAGCGTGGTGTTCTGGGTATTGAGGTGGTTTTCGAGCCACTCGACGGTGGCCAGGTCGAGGTGGTTGGTCGGCTCGTCGAGCAGCAGCAGGTCGGGATCTTCGAGCAATACCTTGGCCAACGCCACGCGCTTGCGTTGTCCGCCCGAGAGGGTACCGAAGCGGGCATCCACGTCGTGAATGCCCAGGCGACCGAGAATCTCCTTGGCCTTCGCCTCGAAATCCCAGGCTTTCAGGCGGTCCATCTCTTCCAGAATGTCCGTCAGCGCGTCATTGTTGCCGGTTGCCAAAGCGTGTTCGTAGCGCTTCACCGCGTCGGCGACGGGATTGGCGGAAGCAAAAATCACTTCCATCACGGGCAGTTCGTCGTCGAACAGCGGATTCTGATCCAGGTAGGCCACCCGAATCTCCTTCCGAATGTTGACCTCGCCGCTATCGGGTGGAATCAATCCGGCCAGGATATTCATAAAAGTAGTTTTGCCCGTACCGTTGGTGCCGATCAACGCCACTTTATCCCCCCGGCTCATGCCAAAGGTCACATTCTTAAAAAGCCATTTTTCCCCAAAAGACTTGGAGACGTTTTCGGCAGAGAGGTAGTTCACGGTGGGGGTGGG